>NZ_BCPO01000118.1:0-27533 GCF_016586105.1 Burkholderia sp. E168m15 | reverse complement strand
GAGCGGCCCGCGGGCCGCTCTCTTCGTTCGCAATGCCGCGCGCCGCGGCCGGCTCGATGCGCGAGCGTCAGAACATCGCGACCTTGTGGCGCGCATGCGCGAACGTCGGGTCGCTTTCGAGCGGACGATAGTTCAGCCGTTGCGACAGGTCGACCGCCGCGCCGCACACCGCTTCGACGAGCCGCTCCTTCTCGCCGGCCTCGCCGATCTCCGAGCGCGGCACCGTCGCGGTGATCGCCGCGACGATCGAGCCCGAATGATCGCGCACGGGCGCCGTCACCGCGGAAATGCCGCTCTCGAACGCCGCCTCACTGACCGCGTAGCCGAGCCGCGCGTAATGACGCACGCGTTCGTACAACTCGTCGACGGTGCCGGGCGTGCGCTCGGTGAACTGTTCGAGTTTCTTCTCCGGATAGAGCTGTCGCAGCGCATCGCGCGTCAGGTCGCCCATCAGCACGTGGCCGTGCACGGTCGCATGCGCGGGCAGGCGCGTGCCGACGTGCACCTTCACCGAACCGAACATCGACGCATTGCTTTGCGCCTTCGCGACGAACACCACGTCACGCTGGTCGCGGATCAGCAGGTGCGTCGACAGGCCGGTCGAATCGCGCAGCCGTTCGAGCACGGGCGTGCCGAGATCGGTCAGTTCGAGCGAATTCAGGTATTCGAAGCCGAGCCGCAACACGCCGACGCCGAGCCGGAAATAGCGGTCGCCGTTCACGCGTTCGAGAAAGCCGAGCGCCTCGAGCGTCTGCAGCAGGCGGAACGTGGTCGTGCGCGGAATGCCGATGCGCTTCGACAGCTCGGGTGCGCCGAGCACGGGCTCGCGCGCGGAGAATTCGGCGAGGATCCGCAGCCCGCGTTCGAGCCCCGGCACCAGATAGGACGAAGCGCCGCCGCCCGACGACTCGTCGTCGCCAGGCGCCGCCGGCTCAGGTGCATCGCTCATCGTTGTCTTGACCATGTGGACATGGACGGAAGGAAATCAGTCACGAAACAGGTCATGGATCGCCGTGGAGATTCAGTCATGCTACCTCAGTGCGCGCGTGGGCTCGCACCGCTGCGCGGCGCCGCGATGCAGCACGCGCATCCACGCACCATGACGCGTCATTCAAGGTCGAGAGGATAGCAGCGTTGGACGGCGCGACGCCATGCGGAAATCGCCGGACGGCGGGAAGGCGGCCGCGCGGCGCTGGCGCGCGGCACGCGGTCGGGCGACGGTGGCCGAAGCGTGAGCGTCGACGCCAGGCAGCCTACAGACGCGACAGATAGACGCGAATGGTCGTGCGGTCGTACGCAAAGCCGCCGGCCGGGTCCGGCTGCAGCACGCGTGCGAGATCGACCGGATGCAGCCATCCGGCGCCCAGCAGGCCGCCGTTGATCCCGCGAATCCGGGTGCCGCCGACGGCGATCGCGGCGTGAAAGACATTGGTGCCCCGCGCGAAGCCGACCGCGGTGCCCGCCGGAATGCTCGCGCGCCCGTCCCACTGATTGCCGGTCTCGAAGTTGAAGCGCGTCTTCCACAGCTGGCCGATCGTGTCGAGCAACGTACCGGGCGCGATCATCGCGTCGGCGCGCAGCAGATAGCGGACATAAGCAGCGGCGTCGTAGCAGACGCCGCCGGACACGTACTCGTCGATGTTCGCCATCCCGAACATCAGCGCCTGCGCGTGTTTTTGCCGTTCGGCGATGCCGGATTGGGCGACATGCCCGCCTAACTGGGTGAGTTGCACGGATAGCTCCTTTCAGGAATGCGGGACGTCATCGTCCTGCGGATGCGATAACGTCATATCTTATTACGATATGGCTCGGCATTTTCCAGGCGCGCTTCCGCCATACGGGGTTCGCGCTTTGCCCGGGAGGTCGCAAACCCGCGCACAGGCTTCCGCTACGCGTGTCGGAGTCGGCGCGATGCTTCAACATCGAACCGCACGAACCAATTGGCGCGGCAAAACCGCCAACGAAAAACCAGAAATGAGAAACAGTCGGGGACACACCGTCCGGCAACGGACGGCACGGAGGAAGACGATCCTCGGGCGGGATCGCCGCGACGGCGTCAGGCCGTCACGGCGTGGTCATATTCGGCGCGGGCAAGCTGGCCGGCGGCGTATGCCTCGGCTTCGCCGCGAAAGCCTTCGCGGCTGAACGCCACGACTTTCACGCCGACGCCGGTCGCCCGCTTCACCGTCAGCGCCCATTGCCATCCGCCGTCTTGCTCGAAGACGTGTAGCGAGGGTTCGAAGGAAGGGTCGAGTACGGTCACGCGTTGTGCTCCTGCCCCGTTGCGCGCTACGTCGGCAACGCATGGAGGCATGTCGAAAGGATCGCGCCGGCCTGCCGACGCGTTTGTGCCATTCCTCAGTGTAGTCAATAATTGTTGCGACGCACCATCAGAGGTTTCACTCACCTATCGAAACCGGGCGGTCGATCGAATCTACCTGAAAGCCTTGCGGGACGGGCCTGAGCGCCCGGCCGGACACGCTGCATTGAATTCGTGCGGCAACGTGCCGCACGCGCAACCGATTGCTTGCATTGGCCTTTCGTGAATCACCGAAACGGGGGCGCGATCTATCCGGCCGCGATCGATACGCGTCGGAAGGTGAGGTTGACGCGTTCGCCCTGCACGCCCGGCGCCTTCGGCACGCGGTGCTGCCATTCGGCCTGTGTGCGCCCGCGCATCACGAGCAGGCTGCCATGCACGAGGCGGTACGCATGCGTGACGCCGGTCTCGCGATGGCGAAGATCGAACACGCGCATCGCGCCGAGACTCACCGACGCGATCACCGGCGCGTCGCCGAGTTCGGGTTCGTTGTCCGCGTGCCAGCCGAGGCTGTCCAGCCCGTTGCGGTAGCGATTGAGCAGCACGCTGTTGAAACCCACGCCGCACGTCGCCTCGACCGCGTGCTTCAGCCCGAGCACGGCCGGCGTCCAGGGTTCGGGCACGTTGCGGATCCCCGAGTACACGTACACGGCATCAGGCTCGCCCTGCCACGCGGTGAGCCGCGGCAACGGAATGCGCCCGCGCGGCGTGCGGATCGTGTCCTGTCGCCACGCGACCTCGTCGATCAGCGCGGCCAGCGCGTGGTCCGCGGCGGGTGGCGCAAGCCAGTCCGGGTACCAGTCCACGTCGGGCGCGGGCGTATCAGCGAAGAGATCGGGCGTCGACATGTCGGCAGGAACGGGCAAGGAACGAAGCAAACGAGGCATGTCTGCATACTAGCCAACGGCGCCGCGCGCCGCCATGCGCTGCCATTCCCTGCTGAAAGAAAGCCGCCGAAAAACCTGCCGTGCACCGCGATACGCGTTCGTATTGCGTGACGGACGCCTCCCGGCCATCCGCTAGCCGCGCGTCAGCCGGATCAGCGTGATCTCGGACGGCACGCCGAAGCGGTTCGGCGGCCCCCAGTAGCCGGTACCGCGGCTCGTATACAGCCACATGTCGCCGAAGCGGTTCAGCCCGCCGACCACCGGCTGCTGCAACCGCACGAACGGCGGCCACGGCAGGAACTGGCCGCCATGCGTGTGCCCCGACAACTGCACGGTAAAGCCCGCGCGGCTCGCCGCTTCCGCGCTGCGCGGCTGGTGCGCGAGCAGGATCTTCGTGCCGACGTCGCGCGGCGCACCGGCCAGCGCCTGCGCGGGGTCGCTGCGATGCGCGGGATCGAAGCCGCCCGCCGTGAAGTCGGTCACGCCCGCGAGCACCGCCCGCGCGCCGCCGCGCTCGATCAACACGTGCTCGTTCAGCAGCACCGTCAGCCCGATACGACGAAACTCGTCGATCCATGCATGCGCACCCGCGTAGTACTCGTGGTTGCCCGTCACGAGGAAGGTACCGTGCCGCGAGCGCATCTGGCCGAGCGGCGCGGTGTGTTCGCGCAGGCGCTTGACCGAGCCGTCCACCACATCGCCCGTCACGACCACCAGGTCGGCGTCGAGCGCATTGACCGCGCGCACGATCCGCTCGATGTAGGGCCGCTTGATCGTCGGCCCGACGTGGATATCGGACAGTTGCACGATCGTCAGCCCGTCGAGTGCGGCCGGCAGCCCGGCGACCGGAATCGACACGCGCTTGACCGCCGCCGTACGGCGCGCGCCGACGAACCCGATCGCGGTCACGAGCACCGCGGCCGCCAGCACGCCGAGCGCCGTGTCGGGCGCGGCGCCGGGCCATGCGCCGTCATGGCCGAGATGCCGCCACACGAGCACGCCGAGCAGCACGAAGTCGCGCAGGAGCGTCAGCACCAGCAGCGACGAGAAGAAGCCCATCACGAGCGCGCCGGCCCAGCCGACCAGCGTCGCCGCCCAGCCTTCGTCGAAGCGGCGCGAGAACATGCCGACCGGAATCAAGACGACGAAACTCGCCAGCACGAGCGCCGCGATCGTACGCGCGAGCGGCGACGCGAACGCATCGGGAATGATCCGCATCCCGACGTACAGATGGAACAGCACGCCGATTGCAATGAACCGGACAAAGAAACTTCGCATGAAACGTTCACCTTCGTTGCACGACCGCATCCGCGGCACGCGGCGCACGGGCCGTAATGCCCAGGTGCCGCGTGTCGCGCCCTACGCACGATGGTACACAGATCCCGGTCGCGACGACGGGTCGCCGCCGACGGTGCAGCGCCGTGCGGCTTCGCGCGATAATCGGCCATCCTCCCGCCGCCACGTCCATGCGCTTCGATATCGTCGACCTCAAACTTTTCACGCACATCGCGGAAGCGAACAGCCTGACACGCGGCGCCGAACGCGCGCATCTGTCGGTGCCGGCCGCCAGCACCCGCATCAAGCACCTCGAGGAGCAGGTCGGCGTGAAGCTGCTGAGCCGCACGAGCCAGGGCGTCACGCTGACCGCGCCGGGCGACACGCTGCTCGCGCATGCGCGCCGCGTGCTGCGCCAGCTCGAGCAACTGACCGGCGACCTGCAGGAATATGCGTCGGGCGTGAAAGGCCACGTGCGCGTGTTCGCGAACACCACGGCGATGAGCGAGTTCCTGCCGGGCGTACTGCGTCACTATCTCGTCAACCATCCGGACGTGACGATCGACATGCAGGAGCGGCTGAGCCCCGACATCGTGCGCGCGGTGCAGGACGGCATGATCGACATCGGCATCGTCGCCGGCGACGTGTGCACCGACGGGCTGCAGGCGATGCCGTACCGGCGCGACCGTCTCGTGCTCGCGACCGCGCTCGGGCATCCGCTCGCCAGCCTGGCGTCGACGCCGTTCGTCGCGACGCTCGACCACGACTTCATCGGCCTGCCCGAGGCGAGCGCGATCCACACCTTCCTGAAGCGCGCGGCCGCCGACGTGCAGCGCACGCTGCGCTGGCGCATCCAGGTCAGCAACTTCGAAACCGCATGCCGGATGATCGAGGCGAACGTCGGCGTCGGCGTGCTGCCCGAAGGCACCGCGCGCCGCCATGCGAGGACGATGGCGCTGCGCCTCGTCGCGCTCGAGGACGACTGGGCCGAGCGCCAGTTGCAGATCTGCGTCGCCGATCTCGATGCGTTGCCGCGCTTCGCGCGCGATCTCGTCGACCTGCTCGTCGAGGATGCGCGCGAGCGACCGGACTGACCGGATTCGCATGCGTTCGAGCGGCAATCGGCGGTTTGCGCGCCGATTCCGCTGCGTCGGCATGGCAAATTCCACTGCGCGCTTTTCGTCTGACGATCCTTTACAGTCCGTTAGCAACCCTACGCGAGCGGGTGCTGGCAGAATCGCGGCGGCCCGATCATCGCTGCCGACACGCACCGCCGGACCGTCCGGCATGAGCGACGGCGCGGCCCCGGCACGGCCACGACCCGTGCCGTAATCGTATGCCGGATCGCTGGCGATCCGCATCGCGCTGATTTATGATCGGCTCCGTATCCTGGAATCGTCGTCGCGGCGACGATTCGCATTGCGCCGCGCCCGGCATCCACCCCCAAACGTCGAGCTCGTCACACCATGAGAAAAACAACGCCGCGCGCGCCGCTGCGCGTCGCCGCCGTGCTGGCGCCCGCCCTGCCGCTCGCGGGCTGCGCATCGCGCGGCGCACCGTCCTACGTGCTGTTCGGCGCGTACTTCCCGCTGTGGCTCGTCAGCGCGATCGTCGGCGTCGTCGGCGCGATCGTCGCGCATCGCGTGTTCGTCGCGACCGGCTGGGCCGCGACGGTGCCCTACCAGCTCGCCGTCTGCACCGCGATCGGGCTCGTGGTCGCCGTGATCGTGTGGCTCACCGGCACGGGGCCGTTCGCATGAAGGCCGCCGGCATCGCCCGCCCCTCCGTCAAAGGCCGCGTGATCGCGCTCGCGATCGTCGCGCTCGGCATCGCGGCGCTCGCGTACGCGTACCACCGCACGACCGCCTACCCGTCCACCGACGACGCGTCGATCGACGCGGACGTCGTGCACGTCGCGTCGCCGGTCGGCGGTCGCATCGTGCAGCTCGCCGTGCATGAAAACCAGCGCGTCGCGAAAGGCGACCTGCTGTACGTGATCGATCCCGTGCCGTACCGGCTGACCGTCGCGCAGGCGCAGGCCGACCTCGAACTCGCGCGCGCGTCGCTCGACACGCGCCGCCGTTCGCTGATCGGCGAGCGCTCGAATGCGTCCGTCGCCGCCGAGCAGGTCAAGCGCGCGACGCAGAACTACGATCTCGCGACGCGCGACGTGAACCGGCTCGCGCCGCTCGCCGCGCAGGGTTACGTCAGCGCGCAGCAGTTCGACCAGGCGAAGGTGCGCCAGCGCGACGCGTCCGTGTCGCTCGCGCAGGCGCAGGAGCAGCAGCGCGCGTCCGCACAGACGATCGGCGACGACGCGGACGCGATCGCGACGCTGCATGCGCGCGAAGCCGCGCTGGCCCGCGCGCAGCATGCGCTCGACGATACGGTCGTGCGCGCGCCGCACGACGGGCTCGTGACCGGCCTGAGCGTGCTGCCCGGCGAAACCCTCGCGCCGAACCAGTCGATCTTCACGCTGATCGATGCGAGCGAATGGTTCGCGGTCGGCAATTTCCGCGAGACGTCGCTCAATCGCATCGCGGTCGGCGACTGCGCGACCGTCTACTCGATGATCGACCGCAGCCGCCCGCTGACGGGCAAGGTCGTCGGCATTGGCGCCGGCATCGCGGACAGCGCGCGCATCAACCTGCCGCGCTCGCTGCCGATCGTGCAGAACTCGGTGAACTGGGTGCACGTCGCGCAGCGCTTCCCCGTGCGCGTGAAGCTCGACGAACCCGACGGCAAGCTCGTGCGTGTCGGCGCGAGCGCGATCGTCGAGGTCCGGCATGGCTCAGCCTGCCGCTGAGGTTCGCGCGCCGGGCCCGCGCGAAGTCCTGCGGCTGCTCGCGCCGTTTCCGGGGCGCGCGGCGATCGCCGTGCGCGTCGCGCTGATCTGCGCGCTGACCGCGTTCGTGACGGCCGCGTACGGCACGCCCGAAGCCGCATTGTCCGCGTACGTCGTGTTCTTCATGATCCGTGCCGACCGCGTGACGAGCGTGGTGCTCGCGGCCGCGCTGCTGCTGATCGTCACGATCGTGATCGGACTCGTGCTCGGCATCGCGATCTTCAGCATCGACTATTCGATCCTGCGGGTCGCGTGCATGGCCGTGCTGTCGGTCGCCCTCCTGTATCTGACTTCCGCCAGCAAGCTGCGCCCGGTGGGCGCGATCCTCGCGATGATCGTCGGCTTCGGGCTCGACCAGCTCGGCCTCGCGCCGTTCGGTGAAGCCGCCACCCGCGCGCTGCTGTATATCTGGCTGACGATCGCGATCCCCGTCGGCGTGGCGATCGTCGTCAACCTGCTGATCGCGCCGTCGCCGCGCAAGCTTGCGCACGCGCAGCTCGCGAAGCGGCTGCGGCTCGCCGCACGGCGCCTGCGCGGCGACGACGACGCACGTGCCGCGTTCGACGCGAGCCTGCGCGAAGGCGACAAGCAGTTGCTCACGTGGCTCAAGCTGTCGAAGCTCGAAGGCTCGTCGAGCGCCGCCGACTTCGCGGCGCTGCGGCAGGCCATCGCGTCGAGCACCGCGCTGATGGTCGGCGTCGCGCTGGCCGATCGCGAGCCGGACGCGCGGCTGCCCGATGCGTTCGCCACACCCCTCGCCGCGACGCTCGACGACATGGCCGCCATTCTCGAACGCGGCGGCTACCCGGTCGACGTGACGCTCGCGCTGCCGCCGGCCGACGCGCTGCCGCCGCTCGCACGCATCGCCGCGACCGATCTCCAGGATGCGATCACGCATTTCGCGGAGCCGGGCGCGACAGCGCCTACGGTCGATGCAACGGCGGAGGCTTCGGCCAACGCAACGCCCGCCGCCGCTGCCGCCACGCCCGAAGCACCCGCCGCCGCGCCGGCACCGGCACCACACGGCGGCTTCTTCCTGCCCGACGCACGCACCAATCCCGACCACATCCGCTATGCGCTGAAGACGACTGCCGCGGCGATCTTCTGCTATCTGCTGTACTCGCAGCTCGACTGGTCGGGCATTCATACCTGCGTCGTCACCTGCTACATCGTGTCGCTCGGCTCGACGGCCGAAACGGTCGAGAAGCTCACGCTGCGGATCTTCGGCTGCATCATCGGCGCATTGCTCGGCACCGCCGCGCTCGTGTTCGTCGTGCCGGCGCTGTCGTCGGTCGGCCACCTGATGGCGCTGGTGTTCGCCGGCGCGTGGCTGTCCGCGTGGATCGCCTTCGGATCGCCGCGCATCGCGTACGCGGGCTTCCAGGTCGCCTTCGCGTTTTTCCTGTGCGTGATCCAGGGCGCCGGCCCCGGCTTCGACCTGACGATCGCGCGCGACCGCACGATCGGCATCCTGCTCGGCAACGTCGTCGTGTATCTGGTGTTCACACGCATCTGGCCGGTCAGCATCGGCAAGCAGATCGACGTCGCGTTCGCCGCGCTGCTCGACCAGTGGCGACGCATCGCGCAGATCGCGCAGCCGGCCGAGCGGCGCGCGCTCGCGGCCGAAGCGTTCGCCCGACACGGCGCGATCTCGCAGGAGCTTGGCCTGGTCCATTACGAGCCGTCGTGGGTGCGGCCGGCCGCGACGTGGCTCGCCACCCGGCGGCGCGCGCTCGCGGAACTCGGCGCGATCGAAGGTCCGCTGTTCCTGCTCGCCGAACGCAAGCCGGGCGACGCGGCAATCGACGCGCAACTCGCGCGCGTGACCGAACCGGGCAATGGCGACACCGTGCCCCGCACGCCCGCTCCGACACCACCGTCGAGCGCCGCCCCCACCGACCCCGCGCGCGATGCGCTGCTGAACCTCATCGACACGCGGCTCGCGCAGATCGCCGACGCCGCCCGTCAAGCCACACCGAAGGAGCCTGCCCCTCATGCGCCTACCTGAACCGCCGGCCGCCGCGATCGCCGCCACCGTGCTCGCGACCGCCGTCGCGCTGGCCGGCTGCGCGACGTCGTCGATCGATCTGGCGCCGGAGGCGTCCGACCGCCCGTGGCAGCCGCAAACGTCCGCCGCGGGCGACATCGTGGCGGCGCCGCCGCGCGCATCCGCGCAAGGTGCGCATGACTACACGCTGCCTGCCTCGCCGGCACTCGCGTCGGTTTCGGCGCCGGCCGCGCTCGATGCCGCACATGCGTACACGCTGCCCGAGCTGATCGATCTGGCCGAATCGGCCAATCCGCTGACCCGCATCGCATGGAACGACGCGCGCAACGCGGCGCTCGCGGTGGGCCTCGCCAAGTCCGCCTATCTCCCGCGCCTGTCGGCGACGGCGATGGGTGCGTACCAGGCGAACCACGGCTCGACGTCGACGATCCTCGGTGATTCATCGAGCAACACCACCGCGCACGGCACGATTTCGGCGCTGTCGCTGCAATGGCTGCTGTTCGATTTCGGCGGCCGCGCGGCGCGCGTCGAAGCGGCCGAACAGGCATCGATCGCGTCGAACGTCGCGTTCACGGCCGTGCACCAGCAGGTGATCCACGACGTGACGGTCTCGTACTACCGCTACGAAGCCGCCCGCTCGCACGCGCTCAGCGCGCAACAGGGCCTCACGAACGCCGATGCGATCCTCGCGGCGTCCCGCGCACGGCTCAAGCACGGCGTCGGCACGGTCGTCGAACTCGCGCAGGCGACGCAGAACCGCGCGCAGGCGAACCTCGCGCTCGTGCAGGCGAACGGCGCCGAGAGCGACAGTTACCTCGCCCTCGTCTCCGCGCTCGGCATCTCGCCGCTGTCGAAGCCGACCATCGCCGCGCTGCCGAAGCGGCCGCTGCCGCCCGCGCTCGGTTCGTCGGTCGACACGATCGTGTCGGACGCGATCGCGCGCCGCCCCGACCTGCAGGGCGCGTTCGCGGTCGAAAAGGCCAACCGCGCGAAGATCAAGGCGGCTCAAGCCGCGTTCATGCCGAAGATCTTCCTGTCCGCGTCGACGTCGTATGCGAGCGGCGGTACGTCCATCTCCGCGCTGCCGGCGATCGGCGACCAGGCGCCGACCGTCAACCTGAACGGCAGCCGCTACGGCGGCGGCGTATTCCTCGGCGTGACGATCCCGCTGTACGACGGCGGCCTGCGCTCGGCCGTGCTGATGCAGGCACGCAACGACGCGGAAAGCGCATCCGCCCGCCTCACGCGGACCAAGGAGGAAGCGGTACGCCAGGTCGTCGCCGCGCAGAACGCGGTGCAGACGAGCCTGGCGTCGCACGACGCCGCGAAGGCGCTCGTCGATGCCGCGCAAACGAGCTACGACGCGGCGCTGACCGCGTACCGGAACGGCGTCGGCTCGGTCACCGACGCGACGATCGCGCAAAGCCAGTTGCTCGCCGCGCGCAACGCGGAGGTCGACAGCTATGCCGGCGCATTGTCAGCCGCGGCCGCGCTCGCACTCGCGACCGGGACGATCGGCTCGGCGCAGTAGCGCCGGCCGCAACGCGGTTGACGCCAGCGCGCGCCGCCCACTAGAATGCCGCCCATTCTTCCTTCAGGAACCATCGTGGACAGTTGCAGCACTCCGTTGCGTGCGCCGCTTGCCGCCTGAACGCCTGTCCGCTGCAGTTCTCCTGCCACGGCTCGCGTTCCGCGAGCCGCACGCTCCCCCGTTTCACACTGAATGACGCATTCGCGCGGTACAGTACCGCGCGATGAGGGCTCGCGCCGCGTCGCCTTCGGCCTTGCGCCGCGGCGGCGCGTGCCGGCATGCGCTTCTTGCACGGCAGGACAACCATGACTTTCGATTTCGCACTTCGCCTTTTCACCGCGTTCGCCTGCGGCGTCGCCATCGGCCTCGAGCGCCAGATGCGCCAGCGCACGGCCGGCCTGCGCACCATCACGCTCGTCGCGAGCGGCGCGTGCCTGTTCGTCACGCTCGGCGTGCTGACCGGCAACGGCGTCGCGGGCGTCACGCAGATCGCCGCGTATGTCGTGTCGGGCGTCGGCTTTCTCGGCGGCGGCGTGATCATGCGCGACAAGGGCTCGATTCAGGGCATCAACACGGCCGCCACGCTGTGGTGCTCGGCCGCCGTCGGCGTACTGGCCGGCTCCGGCCACTACGTGCCCGCGCTCGCCGGCACCGGCGTCGTGCTGCTTACCAATACGGTGCTGCGCGGCGTCAGCCAGGCCATCAACGCGACGCCCGTCTCCAATGCCGATCTCGTGCGCGAATACCAGATCACCGTGATCTGCCTTGCCGCCGACGAAGTGCACATCCGCACGCTGCTGTCGAACGCGATGTATGCGAAGCCGCTGTCGTTCCAGAGCCTCACGAGCGAGGACGTGCCCGACCAGCCGGACCGGCTGAAGGTCACCGCGACGTTGAAGCTGCATCCGAAGGATCAGCAGAAGCTCGAGCAGATCGCGAGCCGGATGAGCATGGAGAAAAGCATTTCCAGCGTGAGCTGGACCGCGAAGGAAGCGGAGCCGATGATGGAGTGAGCCAAGTGGCGGCCGCCGCCTCCGGCGCCGCCGTCGCGTCACGTCACGTCAAGGTGTTTCGATGAGCCCCGCCGAGATCGCCTTGACGACCGCCTGGACCTTGTTGGTCGCGCCGAGCTTCTCGAGGATGTTGTTCACGTGGAAGTTGACCGTGCGCTCCGAGATGCTGAGGATCTGACCGATTTCGCACGCGGTCTTGCCCTCGGCCGTCCAGCACAGCACCTCGCGCTCGCGCGCGGTCAGCGTGACGCCCGCCGCCGGCGACAGCTTCGGCACCATGAAGCGGCTCATCAGCGAATGCGACAGGTTCGCGAGCCAGTTGGTCTGTAGCGTCAGCATGTTGATCTCGGCCGGCGTCAGCCGGTCGGCATGGCGGGCGATGCTCAACAGGCCGAATGCGCCGCGCGCCGCCCAGCTCGATTGCGCGACGCCCACCGACAGCCCGAAATCGCGCGCGTCCTGCCACAGCGGGCACGGGTCGATCCGGTCGACGTCCGGCCAGACGATCATGTTGGTGCTGAGCGCGCCGTCGCGAACCGTCGAGTCGATCTCGATGTAGTTCTGCGCCTGGTAGTGCGCCATCCAGCCGTCCGGATAGGTATTGAAGATCGCGACCGCGGGCTTCGAAACGGGCAGCGGTACGCGAATGCCGTAACAGCAGTATTCGAATCCGAGCCGCTTGGAATAGGCGGCGATCCGCTGGAAGAGCTGCTGCTCGTCTTCCGCGGCGCTGAATTGTTGGTAGGCATCCTGCCAGCGCAGTTCCATTCGTTCTCCGACAACGTCACGCTGTCATACTTGTCAGGTTCCAGCACCCGTTCGAGGCTGATACATTCCGCGCATGACTTCACCCTTGCTGCACCCTGTCCCCGGCCCGTCCCCGGACGGCTACGTACGCCTGTCAGAAGGCGCACTGGCCGCACTCGCGCTCGACCATGTCGCGAGCGGCCTCGACCCGTCGCTGCTGGCCGAACTGCGCGACAACGCGATCGACGCCCGCCTCGCCGGCTATACCGAATGGCATCGCCCGGCCGGTGCCGGCGTCGCCTACGTGACGGTCGGCTGGGACTGGTACCTCGAACGCGCAACGGGCACGTTCGTGATCGCGGGCGGCGACGTCCGCAGCAACGTGATGGCCATCGACGCCAGGGGCGCCGACATCGGCATGTTCCGCACGGCCGCCGCGCTCACCGCGCGGCTCGCCGCGATCGACTGGCCTGCCGCGGTCGCGTCGGCCCTGCTCGGGCGCGACGACGCCTATCATGCCGGCCCCACGCTCCAGTGACAACCGGCCGCGCATTCTTCCGACGATTTTGCCAGACTGGCGCTCTTTATAAATAAAAGCCGCCCGGTTTTCAATCCCGTCGATCAAGAAACCGCTACCACGTCCCGAATGGCGTCTTTACGTCGCCACCCTGTAAGAGTTACCAGTTACAGGCTCCTCGTGCCGCGCGCTGTAATGCACGCATATAAAAGCACAGATCCGAGGACATCCATGCAGACCTTCGTTCACGAGGAAGGGCGGTTGCCACACGAACTCGCGGCGGATCTCGGGCGCTATCGGCGCCGTGTGTTCGTCGAACAGCTCGGTTGGGCGCTCCCGTCGGCGAACGAAAGTTTCGAGCGTGACCAGTTCGATCGCGACGATACCGTGTACGTGTTCGCGCGAAACGCCGACGGTGACATGTGCGGATGTGCGCGCCTGCTGCCGACGACGCGCCCGTATCTGCTGAAGTCGCTGTTCGCCGACCTGGTCGCCGAGGACATGCCGCTGCCGCAATCGGCCGCCGTCTGGGAGTTGTCCCGATTCGCGGCGACCGACGACGAAGGCGGCTCCGGCAACGCGGAGTGGGCCGTGCGTCCGATGCTCGCGGCCGTCGTCGAGTGCGCGGCGCAGCTCGGCGCGCGGCAGCTGATCGGCGTGACGTTCGCGAGCATGGAGCGGCTGTTCCGCCGGATCGGCATACACGCGCACCGCGCAGGCCCGCCGAAGCAGGTAGACGGGCGTCTGGTGGTCGCGTGCTGGATCGACATCGATCCGCAAACGTTTGCTGCGCTAGGAATAGAGCCGGGGCAGACTACCCGGCAAGCTATCGCCGCCTGAGTTGGAACGCGCGTTCCACTCGGGCGGCATCGTAACGAAGGAGAACCAACGTGGATCAGTCTCAGGTCTTTCGCGCGATGATGCCCGGGTTGACGAGCGCCGGCGGCGCCCGCATCGCGGTCGCCTATCCGTCGTTTCCCAGGCCGTTGCCGCTCGTGCGGCTTGATCGTCGCGGGCTCGTGTTTCGTGCCGTCGGCGCCGCGCCGCTCGTGTGCGGGCTGCCGCGCCCGGCAACGCTGCTGGTCGCGGACGAGCCGCTGTGCTCGCTGCGCCTCGTGATCCGCGACATCGCCCCGGCCGGCGACGGCCGCCACGACCTGACGATGCAGCCGTCCGGCGCCGCCGGCGACGAATTGCTATGGCACGCATTGCGCGATCGCGAGCCGTACCGGCAGATTCGGCACCCGCTCGCGCCGGTCGCCCTGCCCGTCGCCACCGGCGGCGAACCGCAAGCGGCGGCCGCCGAAACCGCTGCGCGCCCGTCGCGCAGCGCGGCCTTCCGCCTGCCCAGCCATAGCGACGCGCTGTTCTTCGCGGACTGGCTCGAATATCACTTCGACGAACTGCGCGCGCTGTCGCAACAGCACGGGCCGCAACTGCAGCTCAATCAGCTCGAACGACAGGTCGACGATGATGAAGTCGGCGTGCGTTTCGTCTACGACATCGACGGGCACGCGACGCGGCACGCATTGACCGACTGCGCGCGCGAGGCATGTGCGTGGATCGAGACGGAGATGCGCAGCAAATACGCGCTGCCGGTCGCGCAAGAGCGGTTTGGCGCGTTTGCGGCGCATGCACGGGCCGGCGGCATGTGAATGCGGCCGTGCCGCGCGCCGCCACAAGGCTGGCCACGCGGCGGCAAGTTGTGCGGATGCAACGAGGGCTTGCAAACGTCCGGGTTTTCCCTTAAATTTACGTCTGTCTCCTCCATGTCTCCAAACATGGATTCAGCCCGCTCACAGCAGCGGGCTTTTTTATTGCCTAAATGATTTACGGGGCCACATCACCCTCCCCATCTGGCTAGCCTGCTGGACGCATACCAGTCGGTCGCAGCCAGTAGTGGTGTATCGCAAATATCAGCGCGACCGCGACGACAAGCGCCAGCAGCAGGTACAGCCGGCCCTTCCTGGTCGTCGGCAGGTCCGTCAGGGCACCGACGTCGCCCGTGAGCGCCGCCAACGCGACCATCGCCAGGCCGGCCAGCACCAACGTCCCCTTTGCCACCCATCCGAACGCGGCCTCCAGCCCGGCTGCCCATCGCGACTGGCGATAGGGTCCGGCAACTGGCCGGCGCAGATCAGGCTTACCCATTCGTCAACTCCCTACCGGCATGCGCGTGTCCGCGCATCGTGCGGCAAGCGCTGCCGGACGCATGAATTCGAATGTCTTGCTGACGAGTAGCCGCTGCGATGCGGAGTGCACACAGGATCGAAATGCGTCATGTTTTTCTTTCGCGAGACGAGGCTCGACACAATTCGATTCGCTTGGCCGGGCCGAATCGATATCGTTCGATACGGCCAGTATCGCCCGAAAGACGATCCGTTCGCCTCGCCCAATCGCGATCAGCCGGCTTATCATTGATCGGCCCGCCACTTCCCGTCGAGGTCATCTTGCACGCCCATCTGCGCATTGCTCGCCCGGTCAACAACCTCGCCCGCACCGAACGCATGTATCGCGACGGCCTCGATCTGTCGGTACTGGCGCGCTTCGAAGATCACGACGGCTTCTCCGGCGTGATGCTCGGACGCGAAGGCCTCGACTATCACTTCGAGTTCACACACTGCCCCGACCATCCGATCGCGCCGTCGCCGACGCCCGAGGACCTGATCGTGTTCTACCTGCCCGATCGTCCGGAATGGGAGGCCGCGTGCGAGCGCGTGACCGCACACGGCTTCATGCCGGTGACGTCGTTCAATCCGTATTGGGAAATTTCCGGCCAGACCTTCGAGGATGCCGACGGTTACCGGATCGTATTGCAGAACGGTACGTGGCGTTGACGGGCTGACACGCGTGAGCGGTTACACGGCGGCGTGGCTGCCGCAGCGGGCGACGTAAACGACGTGCCGTCGCAGTGCGTGCCCTTCCGGCAACGCGGGATGGTCGAAATCGCGCGCGGGCTGGCGCAGCATGCCGAGTCGCTGCATCACTTGTTGCGATCGCAGGTTGGTGTCGGCCGTCCACGCGAAGATCTCGCCGAGCCCGATCCGGTCGAACCCGTCGGCCAATGCGGCAACGGCCGCTTCGCCAATGTAGCCATGCCCCCACGCGTGGCGCGCCTGTCGCCACATGATCTCGACGCATGGCGCCATCGGATGCGTTGTGCGGGCCTCATACGACAGGCCGCAAACGCCGACCAGCAATGCATCGGCGCGACGCTCGACCGCCCATACACCGAAGCCGTGTGCATCGACATGCGCGTTGAAGCGCGCAATGACGTCACCCGCCTCGTCGATCGACATCGGACCGCACGCGAGCCACGCGGTCACGTCCGGATCCGCATGCATCGCTGATAACGCTTCCGCATCCGCAGGTCGCCAGCGGCGCAGCGTCAGGCGTTCGGTTTCGATTCTGGATGGCGTGATCGTCATGGAAATGCGAAACGGATAGACGGCGCGTGCAACGCAGATGACGTCACGAACGAAGGGAAAAGATCGCGATCGTCGCGTGTACCGGCAACGATCGGAACAACGGATGACGAGAAATGGGCTCGGGTTACTCGTTTTCCTCGAAGTAATGCCCGAACTTCGTCTGCTTCGTGCGGATATAACGCTCGTTTTCCTCACGCACGGGCACCGCAAGCGCCACGCGCTCGCAGACAGGAATGCCATGCTTCACGAGCGTATCGAACTTCTTCGGATTATTGCTCATCAGCCGCACCGACGTCACGCCGAGGATGCGCAGGATCGCAGCGGCCGAGTCGTATTCGCGAGCGTCGTCGGGGAGGCCGAGATCGAGGTTCGCCTCGACAGTGTCACGCCCCTGCTCCTGCAGCGCGTACGCGCGGATCTTGTTGCTCAGGCCGATGCCGCGGCCTTCATGGCCGCGCAGATACAGCAGCACGCCGCGGTCTTCGGCCGCGATGTAACGCAACGCGAGATCGAGTTGCTCGCCGCAATCGCAGCGGTACGAGCCGAACACGTCACCGGTCAGGCATTCGGAATGCAGCCGGGTCAGCACGGACTGCTCGCCCGTGACGTCGCCCATCACGAGCGCGAGATGTTCGGCATCGCTGCCCGATACGCGAAACGCGTATGACGTGAACGTACCGTAGCGCGTGGGCAGCGACGCCGTGGCGACGAGCGTCACGCACTCGTCGGCCTGGCCATTGCCCGGCGTGGGCGATTGGGGACGCGAAGACATCATGAATTCAATCGAAACTTCAGGAATGTAGGAGTTGTGTGGATGGTGCGTGACGGGAGTTTACCGCTAATCTGGAAACGTCACGCGACTGCCGCCGCCCGCCCGGCTATACTGGGCTCACCGGGTGACGCGCAGCACGCCCCGCCTGCCCTGCATCGACCTGCACACGGAGAAAGCGAATGAGTACGACTGTCGCGCAGATTCTCAAGGCCAAGCCGGATTCGGGCCGCACCATCTACACCGTCACGAAGTCCGATCTCGTCTACGACGCCATCAAGCTGATGGCGGAAAAGGGCATCGGTGCACTGCTGGTCGTGGACGGCGACGACATCGCGGGCATCGTCACCGAACGCGACTACGCGCGCAAGATCGTCCTGCAGGACCGCTCGTCGAAAGCCACCCGCGTCGAGGAAATCATGACGGCGAAGGTGCGCTACGTCGAACCGTCGCAATCCACCGACGAGTGCATGGCGCTGATGACCGAGCACCGGATGCGCCACTTGCCCGTGCTCGACGGCGGCAAGCTGGTCGGTCTCATCTCGATCGGCGACCTCGTGAAGAGCGTGATTGCCGATCAGCAGTTCACGATCAGCCAGCTCGAACACTATATCCACGGCACGCCTACCGTCACGTCCGCCTGATCCGCGCAGCAAAAAAGGCCCAAACGCGTGAGCGTCTGGGCGGAAAGCCGCCGGCATGCGGCGACGGAGGTTCTGCTCCTGCGGACGGACGACGCGCGCAGTTCGCGCGTCTCGTCAATTCAGCGGTGCGCTCGGGCAGACCGGGGGGATGTTCAATCAGTTACCGAAGTACACCGAATTCACGGGATTCGGCGCGTCCCGCGTCACGCGGCGGCCGCCTTGCGCGGCACCCGTCGCCACGGCACCGTAGCCGCTCGTATCGGCTTGCGCGAGCATCGGCTGATTGGGCTGGATGCGCTGCTCGGCAGCCTGGATGTCGCTCGGATATTGCGAATCGCTCGCCAGCGGCTTGTACCCGTTCTGCTCGAGCTGCACGAGTTCGGCCTTGACCTGAGCGCGGGTCAACCCCTGCTCGGACTGTGCGAACGATGCAATCGGAGTGGCAAGGACGGATGCGGCGATGGCTGCGTAGATGATCGACTTCATGATTTACCTCCGGAATATGTTCTCTTTTGACGTCGCCTCGGCAGGAACTGTCTGAAGCGAATGAATTTAGTGTAGTGCGCGCCACTCCAAGGGGAAACCCTTAGTTTGAACATACAGCGTTGCATTTTTGGAAAAAATCGCCCACTGTTTCCGGACAGGGTCGTCGCGACTTGCTTCATCTACACAACAATCGCTGACGAAACGCCAACAACCCGATCACATGTCTGGAAGGTTGTGTTGTAGAATCGTAAGGTTTTATTCGCCAGTCGATATTCCGTCCACCATGTACGCGCTCACGCCCCTTTCGGTTTCGCCGTCCGGCCCGGCCGCCGTGCGCGTGCGCGCCGGCCAGCCGGCGCATTCCCTCGCTCGACGCACGGCCCAGGCGCCGCTCGCCCCTGCCCGGCGCCTGATCTGACCGCTCGGTCTCCACCCGGAGCCAGGTTAGACAGGCTCCGGGCGATCCTCATAGGCACGCCACGCCTGCCCCGCCGATCATTTGGAGAACCACCATGAAACAACGCCTTTACCAGCTGACCGAACTCGATGTCGCTCGCCTCGAAAAACACGCCGAGCACAACCCGCGCTTCCAGACGATGCTCGACACGCTGCTCGAACGCGCCGATATCGTCCAGCCCGACGCCATCAAGGCGAACGTCGTCACGATGAACTCGCAGATCACGCTGCTCGACGAAGCGACCCAGGAACAAGCCACGTGGACGATCGTTTATCCGGACGCCGCCAACCTCGAACTCGGTCGCCTGAACGTCTTTTCGCCGGTCGGCATGGCGTTGCTCGGCACTCAACGCGGCCAGATGGTCAAGGTGATGCAGCCGAGCGGCGCCGAAAAACTGATGAAGGTTGCCGCGATCGTGTTCCAGCCGGAAGCCAACGGCGAATACACGCGTTGAGCCGCCGGTCGACCCGCGCCGCGCCATACGCGCGCAGAACGAAAAAAGCGAGGCACCGGCCTCGCTTTTTTGCATCCGGACGATCCGGATTGCCGGCATCGCACTCGGCAGACGAAAAAAAGGCGCCCGAAGGCGCCTTTTTTGATGCTGCGAAGCGGGTTACCCCGCCCGTCACGCTTAGAAGCGGTGACGCAGACCAACCGTTGCTGCGGTTTGGTTGACCGACGAGCTCGATGCCGTCGTGTTGTCGCCGTTGTAGATGCCCGTGCCAACGATGTTGTTGCCCTTCGCGCCACGCTGGTACACAGCTTGTGCGTACACGTCGGTGCGCTTCGACAGCGCGTAGTCAGCTTGCACGCCGAACTGGTTCCAGTGCGAGCTGCCGTTGTTGACCTTCGCGTTCGTGTACGTGTAAGCAGCACCCAGGCCGAGAGCCGGCGTCAGGTTGTACTTTGCGTTGACTTCGTAGTTGTCAGCGCGCAGCGTCGGAACGCCAGCAGCTTGGTTGTCGATACGCGATTGCGTCCATGCAGCGCCGACTTGTGCCGGGCCGAATGCGTAACCAGCAGCAGCACCGTACGTACGGACACGGCCTTGGCCACCCAGCGTCGATGCGCCGTTCGTGTTGGTACCGTCACCCAGGTTTGCTTGCGAGTATGCTGCACCCAGCTTCAGACCTTGGAACTGGTACGACAGACCGCCGCTGTATGCGCGGTTGTTGCCGAAGTTCGTGTTGTTCGAGAACGAGTACGTACCGCCGAATTGCAGGCCAGCGTAGTTAGCGCTCGTGTACTTGATCGAGTTGTTCAGCGCGACGTCGCCGTTCGTGCTCAGACGGTCGTTGTTCAGCGGGTGCGCGAAGTACGTGCCGCCCCACGAGCCCGTTGCCGTCAGCGGCGCCAGGTAGTCTTGCGTTGCGTCATACTGCTTACCCAGCGTGACCGTGCCGTACTGGCTCGACAGGCCGACGAAAGCTTGGCGGTTGAACATGCCGCCGTTGCCGTTTGCGAAGCGGCCGTTACCGATGTTGAAGCCGCTTTCCAACGTGAAGATTGCCTTCAGGCCGCCACCGAGGTCTTCCGAACCACGCAGACCGAAACGGCTTTGGTCGATGCCCGAGCCCATCGACCACAGCGACTTGCCGCCGACGTTGCTTTGGTAGGTGATGCCTGCGTCCAGCACGCCGTACAGCGTGACGCTGCTTTGCGCGTGAGCGACGGTAGCAAACGATGCTGCAGCTGCTGCAACGATCAGAGTCTTGTTCATTCGTGGAGCTCCCTTCTAAAAAGAGGCAGGTCTCGCGACCTTGTTCATAAACGGTCTGCAACCGCCCGGGAGCGCCATCGGTCCTGCTGGCGGCGCCCGGATAGTTGCCCGTTTGGGAACCGTGAGTTTAGGGGTGTACCCTAGGGGAGCGATCCGCAAATAAAGAAATAAGCTTTTCCAGAACTAGAAATAATGAAAGTGGGGCCGCGTCATAAGTATTTGTTTTAACGCTTGTTTTTGACTTCTTGACGAGGGCTTTTTGGAGGCTTTCATCGCACCATTCTTTCATGTCATCGTCTTGACGGTTGCATAGAAACAACAAGCGGATTCGGTTCAGCACCCCGAAATCGGAAATTATTACCCGATTCAATCTCAAATATTGGCCATCCCGCATCTAAAACGTCGCCCTCGACCGGTAAACAGGAGCGACGCCTGCGCCACGGCGAGATCCCGTCAGCCGTCAGAAAGGGAAAAGGCGGCTCGCGCCTGCCGTGACACGCGGTAACAGCCTTAACCGCCCGCGTAACCCGGTAAGCGTACCGGCAGGCTAATGTAAGGCAGCCTCGAATACAGAACAGGAACCGCCATGAATCGACGCTCGTTGCTGCGCGCCATCGGATTGACCGCCGCCTTCGTCGGCACCGGCTGGCTGCGCGCCGCCGCGGCCCAGCCCGCCCCGCCCGGGTACCGGCCCGCCGGCCCGAACCATGCCCCCGGCCGGCCGCCCTATGCGGATCGGCCGCGCTTCGCGCCGCCGGCGGCACGCCACGACCGTCGCCCGCCACCACCACGGCCGCACGGCTATATATGGACGGACGGCTACTGGCGCTGGCAGCGCGGCCGCTATATATGGGTGTCCGGTCGCTGGGTCGCGCGGCGCCCCGGGCGCCGCTGGGTGCCCGGCTACTGGCGCCGCCAGGGGTCGGTCTGGATCTACGTCGACGGTTCGTGGCGGTAAGCGGCGGCTCGGCTTCGGCCAATGAAGCGTCCGAGCGGAACGGCGCGCGAGAACCGCCGCCGTCCGCGGCACGGAATCATGCGCTACGGCAGGGGTGCCCGGTCAACCTGTCGTCGGGCCGCCCATTTCGACGACATCCTTCGGATAACGAAGTCACGCGATGGCGATGCGAATGCATCCGGCCATGCTTCGACCCATCGCGCTCATCTGCCGCACATCGTCAGTCAGCGAACCGATGCGTGCGCCGCGCTCAGTGTCCGCCCTCTTCCAGCTCACGCGCCCGACGGCGCGCCGCGCAGATCGCGCGATGATGTTCGTCGGCCCACCGGATCATCGCCTGCATCGGCGTCAGGAACGAACGGCCGAGGTCGGTCAACGCATATTCGACACGCGGCGGCACCTCGGCGAACAGCGTGCGACTGACGAAGCCGTCCTGTTCGAGCCGCTTCAGCGTGCGCGACAGCATCTGGTTCGACACATCGCCGATCGCGCGACCGAGTTCGTTGAAGCGCATCGTTCCGCCCGCCAGCGCCTCGAGCACGAGCAGGCTCCACTGGTCGCCGATGCGGTCGAGCACATCGCGGATCGGGCACGGCTGATCGAGTTCGACGGATTCGTCGGCGGACGGAAGCGGCATGACGGGAGTCTCTTTCACGGGCGATGCACGGTCACCGCGGCGTGACCTGTTCACACCGCGGTGACTTCTTGTGACGGGTTCGCGGCAACTGTACCATTCGATCGGCCCGACAGCCGCTCCGGATTCGCCAGTTCAACGAAGCATGACGATGCCGCGCGGCCTCGCCATCCCGGCACCTGCAACCTCATGGTCCGGTCGGCGAAACCTTCGTGCCGATACGACATGCATCCCGCGGCCAAGCCGTCATCGCCCGCGGGTCGTCGCGACTCGCGCAACACCCGGTAGCGCTCGCGCATCCGCCCACGAATCGTCAACCAAGGAAAACGCTACATGCCTTCGTTCCGCTCCCCCGTTCGCGCCGTTGCCGCGTTCGTCTTGCTGGCCGCATCGACGGCCGCGCTGGCCACCGGCCCGGCCACGCGCGACCTCGCCGCCGAGGAAGCCAACCGCCAGCTCGTGCTGACGTTCTACGACCGCTTCTTCAACCGGCACGAAGCGGTCGAGGCCGCCGCCGTCGTCGCGGACGACTACAAGCAGCACAACCCGCACGTGCCGGACGGCAAGCAGCCGTTCGTGTCGTACTTCGTCGGCGCGTTCCAGAAGAGCCCGGCATCACGCGCGCGCATCGTCCGCAGCGCGGCCGACGGCGACCTCGTCTACCTGCACGTGCATGCGACCGAGCGTCCGGGCGATCGCGGCGAAGCGGTGGTCGACATCTTCCGCGTGAAGGACGGCAAGATCGTCGAACACTGGGACGTGATCCAGCCGGTACCCGAAACGTCCGCGAACCGGAACACGATGTTCTGAAGCACGGAGCCCGCGCATCGGGCGGCCGCCGGACTGGGCCGACCGACGCGCGAACCCGGCGTCACACGACGCCGAGCGCCAGCACCTGCTCGGTCGTCAGCACGTCGCCGAACGTGTCCGACAGCGCGGCCAGCGTCGCACGATGGAGGTCGCGGTGCGGCACCGTACCGCCGTCCGCGACGTCGAGGTCGCGCGTGGCGCATGCATCGTCGACGACGATCACCGCATAGCCGAGCGGCACCGCATCGCGTGCCGCGCCGGCCACGCACGCATGCGTCATCAGGCCGGTGACGATCAGCGTGTCGATGCCGGCCGCCTTCAGCCGCGCATCGAGGTCCGTCGTCGGGAATACGCTCACCGACGTTTTCTTCACGACTGCGTGATGCGGTGCCGGCTGCAGGTCCGAGTGAAAGCGGAAGCCGTCGCTGCCGTCGGCGAAGATCGGGCTGTCGGCCGTACCGACGTGCTGGACGTGAAACACCGGAATGCCCGCGCGGTCGGCGAACGCGATCACGCGCCGCGCATTGCCCAGTGCACGAGGCCCGTCCGGAATCGGCAGCCGGCCGCTGAAGTATTCGTTCTGGAAATCGATCACCAGCAGCGCGGTGCGGGCGGCGGCGATCGACGTCGGCGCGCTCGCGCCGGCCAGGGTACGGATGGTCGGATGTTGCATGGCATGCTCTCTCGGTTGGCACATTGATGGAACGGCACGCCGGGCCAGCCGGCGCCGCCGCACGCAGCCCGGAACCTCTCCGGCCGCGACGCGCCAGTGTCGGGCCGCGCGGCATGATGCGACAGCGGCGCGCGGGACAACGTCCGACAGGATCGGGCCAACGTGCGTGTGAGCCGCCTACGACAACACGGCCGTTCGCGCGCCCGGCCGCGTGCGGCCGTACGCAGCCATCATCGCGAAACTGAGCAGGAAACCCGCGCCGCCGATCAGCAGCAAGCCGGTCTCGCCGAATACGGGCAGCAGGTTCGTCAACGCGCCCGTCACGACCCACGCGACCGCCATCACCGATCCCGCGACGCCGAGCGCCCAGCCCTGCCGATCGTCGCTGACGGCATCGGAAAACGCCGTATACATCGTCGTGTACGCCACCATGTCGAAGCAGCCGACGACCATCGCGAGCGCCCACAGCACCGGTTCGTGCGGAAACAGCGCGGACAGGATCTGGCCAAGGCCGGCCACCAGCAGGCCCGTCTTCGCGATATCGATCACGCGCCACACGCGCAGCATCAGCCGTACGACGCACAGCAGGCCGAACACGAAGCAGAGGCCGATCACGCCGCTGAACAATCCGAGCCGCGCGCTCGTATAGCCGAATTTCGCCTGCAACAGCAGCATGATGGTCTGCAGGTAAAGCCCGTAGCCGACCTGCATCAGGAAGAACACCACCGACAGGAACGCGACGTCGCGCTGACGCGCGGCCTCCACGATGATCCGCAGCGGCAGCAGCGGATCGATACGCGTATCGCCGCGCGGCGCGGCGGAATCGCGATACGCCGCCCAGGTCCAGCACGCGCAGATCAGCGACAACGCGGCGACCAGCATGAACGGCGTGCCGTAGTCGAACAGCGGCGAGATCGTCCGGTCGGACGTGACGCCGCCGAGTACCGGGCCGACGATCACACCCGCGCTGAACGCGAGCGACATGATGCTCATGTTGTACGCCTTCGTGTCGGACGTGCTGAGATCGGTGATGGCCGCCTGCGCGATGCCCTGGCAACCGGCCATCAGGCCGGTGAGCCCGCGGCCGGCCAGCAGCAGCGCGACGCTGGCATGCCACGCGCCGGCCGCCATCATCGCGTAGCCGGCCGCGAGGCCGAGCACGCACAGCAGCAGGACCCGGCGGCGGCCGTAGCGATCGGACAGCTCGCCCATCAGCGACGAACCGAAGAACATGCACAGCGGGTAGATCCCGTAGCCGAGGCCGAGATAGAAATTGCGCGCGTGCACGCCGGCGTCGGCCGGCAGGATGCCCGCGTGCGGGTCGCTGAAAATAGCGGACATCATCGGATAGACGAGCCCGAACCCCATCGCGTCGAGCGCGATGGCGAGCAGGCAGGGGCCGAGCAGCTTGTAGTCGAGCCGGGACATGGCGACCTTCCGGACAGAGTGGATGATCGCCCAAGCGTAATGATCGGGCCGCTGCCGCGGTAGGCCGGCGGCCGCGATGCTAAGCATCGGCTCTCCAGCTAGTCATGCGTCTGTACGGCCCGGGGTGGCGGCCATACGCCATATCGTCATCGATTCACGGCCACGCTACACCGATCGAGCTGCGCAAATATCACGCATTCGAGACGCTTACGACGAAGGAGAACGATGTTTCCCGGCCGGCGGGCAGCGGGCGGCAGGCGCCCGCACCGTCCATGCGGCGCGGGCAATGCGATCTCAATGCGCCGCCTCGGCCACTGGCGCGCGGCAGGCGATCAGGCCTCGTTGCACGGCCGGCCGCGCGGCGATCTCGGCAAGCCAGCGCTCGACGTGCGGGAAGCCGGCAACGTCGAGATCGAGCTCGCCCGCTGTGCGCAGCCACGGAAACGCGGCGATGTCGGCGATCGAATACCGCGACGACGCGAGATACGCCAATTCCGACAAGCGAGCGTTCACGACGCCGTAGAGACGCAGCGCCTCCTTCCGGTAGCGGTCGATCGCTTCCGCGTTGCCCGTCTTCGATGCATGCAGGAACCACCACAACTGGCCGAGCATCGGCCCGATCCCGCCGATCTGGAAATGCAGCCATTGCTGGACCGCCGTGCGCTCGGCGAGCGTGTCAGGCTGCAGGCAGCCCGTCTTCTCGGCGAGATAGCCGAGGATCGCGCCGGATTCGAATACGGCCAGTCCCGTATCGTGGTCGACGATGGCCGGGATCTTGCCGTTCGGATTGATCGCGAGATACGCCGGACTGCGCTGCTCGCCGGCGGACAGATTCACCCGCACGCGATCGTGTGCGAGCCCGGCCTCTTCCAGGTAGATCGCGATCTTGTGCCCGTTCGGCGTGTCGGCCGTATAGAACGTGAGGGAGTGCGTCGAGGTCATGTCGGTCCTTGTCGTCGGGTTGTCGTTGCAACTACAATCGTTGCAATTGCAATCCTATGCCGGAATCGATGTCGCCGGCGACATGCCAGTACTCGAAGGAGGGACATGCAGACGGCGCGACCCGGTCCGCCCGTGCGGACACCCGATACCCGCCGCGCCGCGTCAGCCTGCCTCGAACGGCTGACGACGCGGCGGCTCGCGCCGCCGGGCGCGGCGGTGTCAGCGTTCGGCGCGCCGTGTGCCGGATACGTTACTTCGCGTCGGCCGCCGCGTCGCGCGCGGCAGCGGTCGCACGGTCAAGCGCGGTGATCATCACCGTCCGGTCCTTGCTGGTGAACTGGTCGAGAAATAGCTCGGCGACCGTCGACTGATACACCTTCCACATCTTCTTGCGCAGCGCCCGCCCCTTGTCGGTGATGCTCGCGAACGCGGCGCGGCCGTCGTCCGCCGAGCGCGTGCGCGTAACGAGCCCCTCCTGTTCGAGCCGGTCGACGAGCCGCGTCAGGTTGTAGCGCTCGATCGCGAGCACGTCGGCCAGTTCGTGCATGCGGCGCGTGCCGTCGGGGCCGCTTTCGAGCCCCCACAGGGCGTCGTACCACGCGTACGCGGGCAAGCCAGCCGCCGCGAGGCGACGCTCGATCTCGCGAATCATCGTCCGATGCGCGCGGACGAACGAGAACCACAGATCGGGTTCGGTTGCGTTCATGTCGGGGCGTTCCTCTCGCTTGATTGCAGTTGCAATCAAATTTTACCGCGAGAACGATAGCCCTCTCGTGCGATCGCCATCGTCGCCTTCCCCGCCGCCCGCCGAGCGTGTCGTCGCGCCGCGCCACTCACGCTACTGCCCCGACCGAGCGAGCGGACCTGGCGTGCCCCGCTCCGTGCCCGACGGCCAGCCGCCCGCGAGCGCCTTGTACAGCGCGACCGTCGATGCGGCGCTGCGCATCCGCCCGTCGGCCGCCGCATCCTGTGCCTGCAGCAGCGTCCGCTGCGCGTCGAGCACTTCGTAGTAGTCGATCGCGCCGGCCGAGAAACGCGCCTGCGCGAGCTGCGCCGCGCGTGCGCTGTCGTCGGCCGCACGCACGAGGTGCGCGGTCTCGTCACGCGTGCGGGCGACACGCAGCAACGCGTTCTCGGTTTCCTCCAGCGCGCCGAGCACGGTCTGCCGATACTGTGCAAGCTGGCCGGCCGCTTCCGCGTCGCTCGCGGCGATCCGCGCACGCACGCGGCCGACATCGAGGAACGACCAGTCGATGCCGAGCGCGATCAGGTTGGTATCACTGCCGGCGCGGAAAAACCCGTAGCTGCTCGTCGCGCTACCGAGCAGCCCCGACAGCGTGAAGCGCGGGAACAGGTCGGCGGTCGCGACGCCGACGCGCGCGGTCGCCGCGTGCAGCCGCGCCTCGGCGGCCGCGACATCGGGGCGGCGGCGCAGCAGGTC
>NZ_BCPO01000117.1:0-60631 GCF_016586105.1 Burkholderia sp. E168m15 | reverse complement strand
ACGCCGATCGCGGCTTCGTACACGGCGATCCGCGACGTCGTCGATTCGTACTGCGCTCGCGCTCGCGCCGCATCCAGTTCGGAGCCTCGCCCCGCGCCGACGCGCGCATTGATCAGCGCGAGCGTCTGCTTCTGGTTGTCGGCGTTCTCGCGGGCGATCCGCAACCGCTCCTGCGAGCCGCGCAGATCGACGTACGTGCTGGCGACCTCCCCCGCGATCGCGACGCGCACCGCACGCACGTCGGCCGCGCTGGCCGCCGTTTCCGCACGCTGCGACTCGATCGAGCGGCGCACGCGGCCAAACAGGTCGAGCTCCCACGCGGCATTGATCCCGACATTGGACGTCGGCGTATCGCGCTGGCTGCGCGGCGCGCCGAACGCCTGGTCCTTGCTCATCAGCTGATGGCCGATCTGGCCGCTCGCGGTGATCGTCGGATAGCGGTCGAACGTGGCCTGCGACAGCAGCGCATTCGACGCGTCGTAGCGCGATACGGCGACCTGCAAGTCCTGGTTCGCGGCGAGCGCCGCATCGATCAACCGTGTCAGCGTCGGATCGCCGAACCCGCGCCAGAAGGCGGCATCGGCGTCGGGCGACGTGTCGGTTCGTGTATCGGCCGGCGCCGCGTCACGCTGCGTGGCCGGACGAACATCGCGCGCGAACCGGGCGGCCGTGGCGGTATCGGGCCGTTTGAAATCGGGGCCCACCGCGCATGCGGCGAGCGTCACCGACATCGCGAGCGCGGAAAGACGGAAAGCGGCGCTCATCGGTTTTCTCCTTCGAGGGTGCCGTGCTGTTCGCTCCAGACGGCCGGCGTGCCGCCCGCAAGCTTGCGGATCGCCACATAGAACACGGGCGTCAGGAACAGCCCGAACAGCGTGACGCCCAGCATCCCCGCGAACACGGTGACGCCGGTGGCCGCCCGCACCTCGCTGCCCGCGCCGCTGCCGATCAGCAGCGGCACCGAGCCCGCGATGAACGCGACCGACGTCATCACGATCGGACGCAGCCGCAGCTTGCACGCTTCGAGCGCCGCTTCGACCACGCCCTTGCCCTGGATCTCGAGCTCCCGCGCGAATTCGACGATCAGGATCGCGTTCTTGCATGCGAGCCCCATCAGCACGACGAGACCGACCTGCACGAACACGTTGTTGTCGCCGCCGGACAGCCACACGCCGAACAGCGCCGCGCACATGCACACGGGCACGATCAGGATCACCGCGAGCGGCAGCGTCCAGCTCTCGTACAGCGACGCGAGCACCAGGAACACCAGCATCACCGCGAGCGGAAACACGACGATCGCCGCGTTGCTCTGCGTGACCTGCTGATAGCTGAGATCGGTCCATTCGAGCGTGATGCCCGGCGGCAGCACGTCCTTCGCGATCTGCTGCAGCTTCGCGATCGCCTGCGACGACGACATCGCCTTCGGATCGGCGTCGCCGATCAGGTCGGCGGCCGGATAGCCGTTGTAGCGCACGACCGGATCGGGGCCGTACGCGGGCCCGACCGTCACCATCGAGCCGATCGGCACCATCTCGCCCTTCGCGTTGCGCGTGCGCAGGTTCGCGATGTCGGCGGCCGTCTGCCGGTGGCCGGCATCCGCCTGCGCCATCACGCGATACACGCGGCCGAACACGTTGAAGTCGTTCACGTACATCGAGCCGAGATACACCTGCAACGTGTTGAACAGATCGGTCAGCGCGACGCCCTGCGCCTTCGCCTTCAGCCGGTCGACCTTCACCTCGAGCTGCGGGATGTTCGCCTGGTACGAGCTGACGGGATAGCTCATCCCCGGCGTCTTCGCGACCGCAGCCTGGAACGCCGTGAGCGCCTTCTGCAATTCGCCGTAGCCGAGCCCGCCGCGATCCTCCAGGTACAGCGAGTAGCCGGAGCCGTTGCCGAGGCCCTGGATCGGCGGCGGCATCAGCGCATAGGTGATGCCGCCATCGATCGCCGCGAAGCGCGCGTTCAGGTCCGCGTTGATCTGCGCGGCAGTGCGGTGACGCTGGTCGAACGGCTTCAGGATCACGTACGAGTTCGTGATGTTCGGCGTGTTCACGCCCTGCAGCGCATTCAGCCCGGCGAACGCCGGCACCATTTCGACGCCGTCGGTGCCGAGCGCGATCTTCGTCATCTGCTCGGTCACCGCGCTGGTGCGCGCGAGCGATGCGCCTTCCGGCAGCTTCGCGCCCGCGAACAGGTACAGCTTGTCCTGCACCGGGATGAAGCCGCCCGGTACCGCGTTGAACAGCAGCGCGGTCGCCGCGAGCAGCGCCGCATAGACGGCGAACACCACGCCGCGCCGCTTCAGCGTGCGCCCGACGACGCCGTGGTAGCGATCGGAACTGCGCTCGAAGAAGCGGTTGAACGGATGGAACAGCCAGCCGAATGCGCGGTCGAGCGCGCGCGTCAACGCATCCTTCGGCGCGCCGTGCGGACGCAGCAGCTTCGCGGCGAGCGCGGGCGACAGCGTCAGCGAATTGATCGCGGAGATCACCGTCGAGATCGCGATCGTCACCGCGAACTGCTTGTAGAACTGGCCGGTGACGCCCGACATGAACGCCATCGGCACGAACACCGCGCACAGCACCAGCGCGATCGCGACGATCGGCCCGGACACCTCGCGCATCGCCTGGTGGGCGGCATCGCGCGGGCTCAACCCCTGTGCGATGTTGCGCTCGACGTTTTCGACCACGACGATCGCATCATCGACGACGATCCCGATCGCGAGCACGAGCCCGAACAGCGTCAGCGTGTTGATCGAATAGCCGAGCAGGTAGAGCCACGCGAACGTGCCGACCACCGACACCGGCACCGCGACGAGCGGAATGATCGACGCGCGCCACGTCTGCAGGAACAGGATCACGACGAGCACGACCAGCACCACGGCCTCGATCAGCGTGTGCTGCACCGCGCGGATCGATTCGCGCACGAACACCGTCGGGTCCCACACGGGGCGGTACGCGACGCCGGGCGGGAAGCGCTTCGACAATTCGTCGAGCTTCGCATACACGGCCTTCGCGACGTCGAGCGCGTTCGCGCCCGGCGACAGGAAGATGCCGACCACGGCCGAATGCCTGTCGTTGAAATACGAGCGCAGCGTGTAGTCGCCCGCGCCGAGCTCGATGCGCGCGACGTCGGACAGCTTCACGACCTGGCCGTCGTCGCCGTTGCGCAGCACGATGTCGCTGAATTCCTGCACCGTGCGCAGACGGCCGCGCACGTTGATCGACACGAGGAAGTCGTTTTTCTTCGGCGACGGCTCCGCGCCGAGCTGGCCGGCCGACACCTGCACGTTCTGCTCGCGCACGGCCGCGATCACGTCGCTCGCGGTCAGCCCGCGCGACGCGAGCCGGTTCGGGTCGAGCCACAGCCGCATCGCGTAGTCGCCGGAGCCGTACACGCCGACGTCGCCGATGCCGGTGAGCCGCGACAGTTCGTCCTTCACGTGCAGCGTCAGGTAGTTGCGCAGGTACAGCGAATCGCGGCTGTTGTCAGGCGAATAGAGGCTCACGTACATCAGCGGCGTGGGCGACTGCTTCTGCGTGGTCACGCCGTACTGGCGCACCTCGTCGGGCAGGCGCGACAGCGCCTGGCTCACGCGGTTCTGCACGCGCACGGCGGCCGTATCGGGATCGACGCCCTGCAGGAACGTGACGACGACCTGCAGGCTGCCGTCCGACCCGGCAACCGACTTCATGTACATGATGCCTTCGACGCCGTTGATCGCCTCTTCCAGCGGTTCGGCCACCGACTCGGCGATTTCCTTCGGATTCGCGCCCGGGTACGTCGCGCGCACGACGACGCTCGGCGGCACGACTTCCGGATATTCGCCGGCCGGCAGCATCGGAATCGAGATCAGGCCGAGCGCGAAGATGACGATCGACAGCACGACCGCGAAGATCGGCCGGTCGATGAAGAAGCGGGAGAAATCCATCGTCTCGCTCCCGTCAGTGCGCGGCAGGCGCGCCGGCATCGGCCACGGCCTGCGTGCCGGCGCCGGGGTCCGCCGCGGCGCGTGCGGGCAGCGCCTTCGGCTTCACCTACGCGCCCGGATAGTAGATGCGCTGCACGCCGTCCACCACCACGCGGTCGCCCGACTGCAACCCCTTCTCGACGATCCGCTCGCCGTCGAGTTCGCGGCCGATCGTCACGTCGCGGCGCAGCGCCTTGTCGCCCGGGCCGATCACGTATACGTACTTGCGGTCCTGGTCGGTCAGCACCGCCTTGTCGTCGACCAGCAAAGCGTCCTGGTCGCGGCCGCTGACGAGCTGCACGCGCGCATAGAGGCCCGGCGTGAACGTATGGTCCGCATTCGGCAGCCGCACGCGGGCGCGGATCGTGCCGGTTTGCGGATCGAGCCGGTTGTCGAGGAAATCGACGGTGCCCGCATGCGGGAAGCCCGTCTCGTTCGCGAGGCCGACGCGCACCGGATCGGCGCCGATCGCGCGATGCGTCGGATCGGCGCGCCGCGCGTTGTAGCGCAGGTAGCTTTGCTCGTCGCAATCGAAATACACGTAGACGGGGTCCTGCGACACGACGGTCGTCAGCAGCGTGTCGTCCGCCCGCGCGAGGTTGCCGACGGTCGCGACCGCACGGCCGACCCGGCCCGCGATCGGCGCGCGCACTTCGGTGAAGCCGAGATTGAGCTTCGCGTCGGCCACGGCCGCATCGGCCGCCTGCAGATCGGCACGCGCCTGCTCCGCGGTGGCGCGCGCGTTGTCGAGTTCTTCCTGCGACGTCGCATGCGCGTCGATCAGCGTCTGCACGCGCTTCAACTGCACGTTCGCGAGGCTCGCGGCCGCGCGGGCGCGCTGCTGCTGCGCATTCGCCCGGTCGAGCGCGATCCGGTACGGGCGCGGATCGATCTCGAACAGCAACGCGCCCTGCGCGACCACGTCGCCCTCCTTGTACGCGACACGCTGCAGGTAGCCGCTCACGCGCGGCCGCAGTTCGACGGCGTCCACCGCTTCGACGCGCCCGTTGAATTCGTCCGCGAGGCGGATGGTACGCGGCGCGACGGTGGCGACGCCCACTTCGGGAAGCGGCTGGGCCGACGATGTGCCTTTGCCGTCGTGACAGCCCGACAACGCCAGCAACAGGGCGCAGGCCGCGCCCAATGGCGAGGTTCTGCGTAGGGAAAAGGAGAGCATGATGCCTCGCGACGGGTTAAACTGCCGCGTAGCATAAAAGTTGAAGTTAACTTCAAGTCAAGCTTTCCCGGAGGGCGTCATGGGTATCCAGGAAACCCCGCAATGGCCGCTGATGTCGATCCGCGAAGTGGCCGCGCGCAGCGGCGTGCCGGCGTCGACGCTGCGTTTCTACGAGATGCGCGGGTTGATCAAGTCGCACCGCAACGGCTCGAGCCATCGCCACTATTCGCGTGCGGTGCTGCGGCTGATCGCATTCATCGTGTTCGCGCAGAAGATCGGCTATTCGCTCGACGAAATCGCCGAACAGCTCGTCAGCCTGCCCGAGGACGCCGCGCCCAGCAACAAGGACTGGCAGCGGCTGTCGCGCGGCTGGAAGCAGCGCGTCGCGAGCCGGATCGAGGAGCTGCAGCGGCTCTACATCAACCTCGACGAATGCATCGGTTGCGGCTGCCTGTCGCTGAAACGGTGCAAGCTGACCAACCCGGAAGACCGCGCCGGCCGCAACGGGCCCGGCGCGCGGCGCTGGCTCGGCGACAAGCCGCCGACCGATGCCGAGTGACGCGCCGGCCGTACGCGCGCTGCGTCACCCGACGCGCCAGCCGCCGTTCACCGCGATCGTCGCGCCGGTGACGAACGACGCGCGCGGCCCGGCGAGCCACGCGACCGCGTCCGCGACGTCGTCCGGTTGTCCGGCGCGGCCAACCGGCGTCTGCACGCGGATCATTGCCGCGACGGCCGGCGCGACCCCGCTGTCGCCAAAGAAACGCGTGCCGGCGATATAGCCGGGCGCGACCGTATTGACCGTCGCGCCGCGCGGCCCGAGTTCGCGTGCCAGCGCGACGGTGAAGCCTTCGACGCCGGCCTTCGCGGCCGCATACGCGAGGCCGCCCGGCAACAGGCTGCCGGCGCGCGCCGCGATCGAACCGATGTTGACGATCCGCGCGGCGCGATCGGCCACGTGCGGCAGCACGGCCATCGTCGTCAGGAACAGGCTTTTCAGGTTCGCATGGAGCACCGCGTCCCACACGGCCTCCGCTTCGCCCGCCTTCGTATCCGCGCCGACGCGACCGGTCAATCCCGCGTTGTTGACGAGGACGTCGATACGCGGCCACCTTGCAACGATCGCGGCGACCACCGCTTCCGCGTCATGCCGCACGCTCAGATCGCCCACCTGCCCGATCGCCGCACCGCCGAGCCGCGCGACGGCCGCCTCCAGCCGCGCCGCATCGCGCCCGACGATCGCGACGCGATACCCGTCCTGCACCAGCCGGCTCGCGATTGCGAAGCCGATTCCGCTCGACCCGCCCGTGACGATGGCCGTTCGCTGCTGTTCATTGCCCGTCATGATCTGTCCTCCTGAGTATCGACGATTGACGACAGGGACATTCTGGGCAGCCCGGCGTGATAGGTAAAATACGAATTCGATGATCTACTGATACATGGACGGTATCGCATGATCGATCTGCGCCAGTTCCGGCAATTCATCGCGGTCGCCGAAACGCTCAGCTTCCGGCGCGCGGCCGAGCGACTGCACATGGCCCAGCCGCCGCTCAGCACGGCGATCCGCAAGCTCGAGGATGAATTGGGCGTCGCCTTGCTCGAACGCGACAACCGCGGCTCGCGGCTCACGCCGGCCGGCGAGGCCTTCCTGCTCGAAGCACGGCGCGCGCTCGAACAGGCCGAGCGCGCGGTGGCCGTGGCGCGCCGCGCGGGCGCCGGCCTCGGCGGCACGCTGCGGCTGCGCTTCGTCGACAGCACCGTGAACGCGCTGTTGCCGTTGATCCTCCGCGCGTTTCAGGAGCGGCATCCCAACGTCGATTTCCAGCTCGAGGAAGGCACGACCGCCGACCAGGTGCTCGCGCTGCGGCAGGACCGCACCGACGCCGGCCTCGTCGTGCTGCCGGTGGCCGATGCCGGCGACGTGCATGTCGAGCCGCTGCTGCGCGACCGGATGGTGGCCGCGCTGCCCGACGGCCACCGGCTCGCGCACCGCCGCCGCATCGCGCTGGCCGAGCTGGCGGACGAACCGTGGGTCATGTTTGCCGCGCACCACGGGCCGGGCATGCATGCGCTGATCGTGACGGCGTGCGCGCAGGCGGGCTTCGCGCCGCGGGTGGTCCAGCAGCCGCGCCAGATGCAGACGACGGCCGGGCTCGTCGCGGGCGGCATCGGCGTCGCGCTGATGCCGCGCCTGTTCGTGCCGATGCATCCGCAAGGCATTACGTTCTGCGAACTGAAGGATGCGGGCAGCCCGCTCGCGTACGAACTGGCGCTGGCGTACCGCACGCCATCGCCGCTCGTCGATGCGCTGCGCGAGAGCGCGCGGAACGCGGTGCGCGAACTGGGGCTGGTTGCCGCGACCTGACCGCGCGCATCGCGCGCGCGGCGCTCAGGCCCGGTCGCCGAGGAAGTTGAACACGACGCCGAGCACGGCCTCGCGGAACGCCTCCGGCCGCGTCGGCAGCGACGTGTACTCCAGCATCATGTGGCTGTACGACACCGTCGTGCCGATCGCGCTCGCGATCATGAAGAACAGCACGTTCGGATCGACCGGACGGATCGCGCCGGCCTCGACCGCGTCCGCCAGCAGCGGAAACATCGCGTCGTGATACGGACGCACGATCCGCTCCTGCAGCCGGTCGAGCCGCCCACCCTCCTCGGTCGCCGCAGTCGAGAAGAACATGCCGATATCGGGCTCCGCGAATTCGTGATCGACGCACAGCTCGAGCGCGCGCCGCACGCGGTCGCGATGCGGCAGCGACGACGCGCGCAACGCACGCAGCGCGTCGAACATCGGTTCGGCCAGCTCGACGATCTGCTCGACGACCGCCAGCCACAACGTTTCCTTGGTACCGAAGTGATGGGCGATCAGCGCCGCGTCGATGCCCAGCTCGCGTGCGACTTCGCGCACGCTCGTCGCGTCATAGCCGCGCTTCGCGAACGTGCGGCGCGCGGCCCGCAATATCACGTCCGGGCCGACGGACGCATCCGCCAGCGGCCGTCCGCGCGTACGCCGCTTCGACGGCGCGCGCTCAGTGACTTCTGCCACGTTTTTCCTGCTCCTTGAACGATTCGAATGCCCGTGTTCGGTCCCCGGTTTCACGTACCGGAAGCGGGCGGCCTGCCCCGCTCCGTTGACACGCGGAGCCGGGAAGCGCTAGGATCATACCTTATTCATCACTTGATGATTTATCCATGACAACCCCTACACGCATCGTCATCGTCGGCGGCGGGATCGCCGGGCTGCAGCTCGCGACCCGCCTGGGCGAGCGTCTCGGCCGGTCCGGACGCGCGCAGATCACGGTCGTCGATCGCAGTCCGACGCACATCTGGAAGCCGATGCTGCACACGATCGCGGCCGGCACGCGCGACGTCCAGCAGCAACAGGTGATCTTCCTCGCCCATGCCCGCGACCACGGCTACACATACCAGCCCGGCGAACTGAAGGGGCTCGATCGCACGCGCCGCCGCGTGCAGCTCGGCGAGATCCGCTCGCAGGACGGCGACGTGGTGATCGACGCACGCGAACTCGAATACGACGTGCTGATCCTCGCGCTCGGCAGCCAGGCCAACGATTTCGGCGTGCCCGGCGTGCGCGAGCACTGCTACTTCATCGACAGCCAGCAGCAGGCGGAGACCTTCAACGAAGCGTTGCGGATGCGGGTGTTCCGCAGCATCGCGCGCGACGAGCCGTTTCGCGTGGCGATCGTCGGCGCGGGGGCTACGGGCGTGGAACTCGCGGCGGAGCTGAGCCGCTTGCTCGAAGTGGCGCAGGCGTACGGCGACGACACGGTGCGCGAGCGATTGCAACTCACGTTGCTCGAAAGCGGCCCGCGCATCCTCAACGCGTTTCCGCCGAGGATTTCCGCATCGGCCCAGCGGCGGCTCGAACAGATCGGCTTTCGCGTGCTGACGTCGACGCGCGTCACGTCAGCCGACGCGAACGGTTTCCATTACGGCGACGGTTCGTTCGCCGAAGCCGACCTGATGGTGTGGGCGGCCGGCGTGAAGGCGCCCGATTTCATGCAGGCGCTGGGCGGGCTCGATACGAACCGCGCGAACCAGATCGTGGTCGGCCCCACGCTGCAGGCGACCGGCGACGAGCACGTGTTCGCGATCGGCGATTGCGGCAGCCTGCTGCCCGACGGCCAGGAGCGGCCGCTGCCGCCCACCGCGCAGGTCGCGACGCAGCAGGCCGAGCATCTCGCGAAGCATCTGCCCGCCTGGCTCGACGGCACGCCGATTCCGCCGTTCGCGTTCCACGATTTCGGCGCGCTGGTGTCGATCAGCGATTACGACGCGTTCGGCACGCTCGGGCAATTCGGTTTCTTCCGCGGCGGCTTCATCCAGGGGCGCTTCGCGCAGTTCAGCCACCTGATGCTCTACCGGCGGCACCAGCAGGCGCTGCACGGTTTCTCCAAGGCGACCTTGCTGTGGATCGCCGAACGGATCAACGGCTGGGTGCAGCCGCGCATCCGCCTGTCGTGATGCCGCGCGTCGCGGCACCGCGTAACGTTTCGAGGAACAGAGACATGAACAATCGTGTAGCGCCCTGGCTCATGACCGTCGCCGCAATCGGCAGCTTCGACATGCCGTCCGTTTCGTGGGGCGGGCCGCGACGGCGCAGCGTCACGCGCGACCGGCTGCCGTCGTGGGACGCGACGAGCAAGCCGACCATCAGCGTGCTCGAACGGCCCACGGCCGACACCGCGATGATTTCGTGGTGCGACGCCTGCACCGGGCACTACGGCTACCAGAAGTGGCGCCTGTTCACGACGCGCAAGCGCGGCGTGTGCGCGCTGTCGGGGCGACCGATCGAGATCGGCGACAGCGTCTATGCACCGCAACTGCTCGGCTCGACGCCCGGCAACGCCGCCGCGATGGTGCTCGCGGCGTGCATCGACGAAGCGCTCGCGGCCTGACCGTCAGGTCGACGTGGGCTGACCGGCGCCATAGGCCGGCGCGTTGTTCTGCCGTTCGAGTTCCGCATCGAGATGCGCGGCATGCGCGCTCGCTTCGGACTCCGACATCAGCTCGCCTTCCCACTTCGCGACCACCGCGCTGGCGATCGAGTTGCCCACCGCGTTCGTGGCCGAGCGACCCATGTCGAGGAACGTGTCGACACCGAGAATCAGCAGCAGCCCGGCTTCAGGGATGTTGAACTGGTGCAGCGTGGCCGCGATCACGACGAGCGAGGCGCGCGGCACACCCGCCATCCCCTTCGACGTCAGCATCAGGATCAGCAGCATCGTGATTTGCGTGCCGAGCGACAGGTGGATGTCGTAGGCTTGTGCGATGAACAGCGTCGCGAACGTGCAGTACATCATCGAGCCGTCGAGGTTGAACGAATAGCCCATCGGCATCACGAAGCTCGAGATCTTGCGCCGTACGCCGAAGCGGTCGAGCGCGTCGAGGATCTTCGGATACGCGGCTTCCGAGCTCGCGGTTGCGAACGACAGCATGAACGCTTCCTTGATCAGCGCGAGCAGCCTGAACACGCGGCGGCCGAGGAACAACAGCCCGGCCGCGACCAGCGTGGCCCACAGCAGCACGAGGCTCGCGTAGAAATCGCCCATGAACACCGCGAACTTCAGCAGGATCGACAACCCGTTGACCGCCACGGTCGACGCCATCGCGGCCATCACCGCGAGCGGCGCGAGCTTCATCACGTAGCCGGTGATCTTCAGCATCACGTGCGCGAGCTGGTCGATCGCCGCGACGAGGATCTTGCCGCGCTCGCCGAGGGCGGCAAGCGCCACGCCGAAGAACATCGAGAACACGACGATCTGCAGGATTTCGTTGTTCGCCATCGCCTCGGCGATCGACTTCGGCACCATGTGACCGACGAAATCCTTCAGCGTGAACTTGGACGTCGCGAGATGCGCGGACGCACCGATGTCCGGCAGCGGCAGGCCGAGGTTCTCGCCGGGCCGCAGCAGGTTCGCCATCAGCAGGCCGAGCAACAGCGAGATCAGCGACGCAGTGACGAACCAGCCGAGTGCCTTCACGAACACGCGCCCGACCGACGACGCATCGCCCATGTGCGCAATGCCGACGACCAGCGTCGAAAACACGAGCGGGCCGATCACCATCTTGATCAGCCGCAGGAACACGTCGGACACGAGCGAGATGTAGCCGGCGACTTCCGTGGCCGCCTGCTTGTCGGGAAGCTGCGTGTAGATCAGGTAGCCGACCAGGATGCCGGCTGCCATCGCGAGCAGGATCCAGCCTGCCGCGGACATTCGTTTGTTCATGACGGAATTCGCCGGGTGGCGATGGAGTTGACGGAAGGAAGGCGCGCGTGCCGCTCAGGCTGGCGGATGCCCGCTGACGGACGCGCTTGCCGCCGCACCGGCATTCGCGGCAACGCGAACGCCGGCGGCAGCGATTCGACTTGAAACGATCGCGTCAGTAGCCGATCGCCGAGCCGGCCGGGCGGCGCGGGTCGTTGTAGCCGTAGATGAAGCCGACACGCACGTTGCCGGACACCGACGAATCGTTCCCGGAACTCTGGCGGCTCGCCGCTTCGGTGCCCGGCAGGCCGACCATGATCAGCTCGGCGGCGCCCCACGGCGTCTGCTCGACCATCTTGTAGCCCATGTTGCGCAGGATCGCGAGCGTGTCGGGCGACAGGCCGTAGGTTTCGTAATAGACCGCGTCGGGCAGCCACTGATGATGGATGCGCGGCGCGGCCACCGCGTCCTGCGGCGTCATCCCGTAGTCGATCACGTTCAGCACGGTCTGCAGCGTGATCGTGATGATGCGCGAGCCGCCCGGCGAGCCAACCACCATGAACACCTTGCCGTCCTTCTTCACGATGGTCGGCGCCATCGACGAGAGCGGACGCTTGCCCGGCGCGATCGAGTTGCGCGTGCCCTGCACGAGGCCGAACAGGTTCTGCGCGCCGACCTTCACGGTGAAGTCGTCCATCTCGTCATTCAGGAAGAAGCCCGTGCCCGGCGCGATGACCACCGCACCGAAGCGGCCGTTGACCGTATAGGTCGTCGACACCGCATTGCCGTCGTGGTCGACGATCGAGTAATGCGTCGTTTCCGGCTTCTCGTGCACGCCGACACCGGGCTGCACGTCGATCGACGGCGTCGCCGTGTCGGCATGGATGCTCTTGCGGATCTGCGCCGCGTATTCCTTGCTCGTCAGCTTCGCGACCGGGTTGTCGATGAAGTCCGGATCGCCGAGCAGCGTGTTGCGGTCTTCGTACGCATGGCGCATCGCTTCGGTCATGTAGTGGACCGCCGCGGCCGAGTGATAGCCGAGCTTGCGCAGGTCATACCCTTCGAGGATGTTCAGCGTCTCGCACATCGTCACGCCGCCCGAGCTCGGCGGCGGCGCCGACACGAACTCGTAGCCGCGGTACGTGCACGTCAGCGGCGCCATGTCCTGCGCGCGATAGGACGCGAAATCGGCCGCCGTGATCACGCCGCCGCCGCGCTTGGCCGCCGCTTCCACGATCTTCGGGATCTCGCCGTGATAGAACGCGTCGGGCCCCTGCTCCGCGATGCGCTCGAGCGTGCGGGCCAGATCCTTCTGCACCAGGCGGTCGCCCGGCTGCAGCGCCGTGCCGTCCGGGCGCAGGAAGATGCGCGCGGCTTCCGGGTCCTTCCTGAAGCGCTCGACCGTCGTGTCGAGGATGTCGGTATCGCCGCGCGTCAGCACGAAGCCGTCGCGTGCGAGCCGGATCGCCGGCGCCATCACCTGCTGGCGCGTCAGCTTCCCGTACTTGCGCTGCGCGAGATCGAGGCCGGCCACCGTGCCCGGCACGCCGACCGCGCGATAGCCGTACAGGCTCTGGTCCGGAATCACGTTGCCCGCCGCATCGAGATACATGTTCGCGGACGACGCGGCCGGCGCGGTCTCGCGGAAATTGATGAAGCGGTCGCGACCGTCGGCCAGGTGGATCGTCATGAAACCGCCGCCGCCGATGTTGCCGCAGCACGAATTGGTCACGGCTTGCGCATAGCCGACGGCCACTGCCGCGTCCACCGCATTGCCGCCTGCCTTCAGGATGTCGACGCCGATCTGCGACGCGAAATGCTGCGACGACACCACCATGCCGTTCTTCGCTTCGACCGCCGGGTCCGACGCGGCGAACGCGCACACGCTCATCGCCGACAACAGGGTGAGTACTACGAGCCGCCTCATGACGGAATCCTCCAGACGAATAAACCGGGCCATGCCGGGATGCGTCGACGCGCGACTGGTTGTCGACGCTGCCGATTCGACATGTAATAAACAATACATTTCAGCGAGGCCGCGATCATATCATTCGCTTTTTTGTACCAAAACCTAGGGTAACCACTGAATTTAAAGCGAATCGTCCGGGACGGATCGGATGGCGTATGTTTGATTTATTACACACATGAACATGTCGTCTGACCGGGTGATGCGTCCCTCTAATTTGGAACCGCACGCAGCCTGCCGCACGTCGATCGGCTAACATGCGTGCAGTTGCCGGCAGACGCCCGTCTGCCGTTTCATTGGGTCATTCAATTCAGATAGAGAGCCGGAGTGCCGATGGGGACGAGCATCAGGGCGTTGCTGTTATCCCAGATGGATAGCTTCACGCCGTCGGAACAGAAGGTCGCGCAGGCGTTGCTGGATCGCTATCCCAGTCTGGGGCTGGGCCCCATCGCGCAGGTTGCGAAGCAGGCGGAAGTCAGCGATCCGACCGTGTTCCGCTTCGTCGTCCGGATCGGTTTTCCGAACTACTCGTCGTTCCAGCAGGCGCTGCACGACGAGATCGACACCGCGATGAATTCGCCGCTCGCGCGGATGGATGCGTTCCACTCGGAAACGGGCATGCGCGATAGTCACGCGGCGATTTTCCAGCGGCTGTCCGAATCGCTCGCGACGACGATCGACGGGCTCGACGCGGCCGCGTTCGACGCAGCCGTGGCGGTGCTGGCCGATCCGGACGTGCGCGTCTTCTGCGGCGGCGGGCGCTATACGGCGCCGCTCGCGTCGCTGTTCTCGTTCATGCTCGCCTATACGCGGCCGCACGTGCAGTACGTCGAGCCGAACGTGAATCTCGCGTCCGTCGCGCTGGCCGACATGGGACGCACCGACGTGCTCGTGATCTTCGATTTTCGCCGTTACCAGAAGGACAGCATCCGCTTCGCGCAGGCCGCGCACCAGCTCGGCGCGCGCATCCTGCTGATCACCGACGAATGGCGCTCGCCGATCGGCGAGTTCGCGGAGATCGTGCTGCGCATCCAGGGCCGCCCTTTCGCGATGCTGCAGACCAACGTGCCCGCGCTGGCGCTCGCCGAAGCGCTGGTGATCGGCGTGACGAACCGGCTGCCGGAACTGGCGCGGCAGCGGATGGAGAAGATCGAGCAGCTCAATGCGGGCGGGATCGAGTGGGACGTGAGTCGGCGGGATTTGCCGGAGTGATGGCGTGTCGCCATCCACCGGCAGGCATCAGCTCTCGACATCCTCCAGACTGAACACTTCCGTCTTGTCGTTGTACGAAAAGACCTCCCCGTACCGCCCCCAGTCGATCACCGCATCGAGCGTTTCCTCCGCCGCCTCGTCGGACAGAAAATCCTCCAGCTCCTGCTCGAAGCGCACGCGCGGCGCGCGATGGCCCGGACGCTCGTTCAGCACCTTCCTGATCCGCGCGGCAAGCGGCACGTGCTTCAACAGGTGATCGGCAAACATCAGCTTGCGCTCCTGCGTGCCGAATTCCGCGAACACGCGGGCGGGCGGCGTCAGGAACACGTCGCCTTCACGCACGTCCGCGAAGCCGAGGTGCTGCAGCACTTCCGCGATCGGGAACAGTTCGTCGACCTCCAGATGCAGCGAGCGCGCGATTTCCGGCATGTCGGCGCGGCCGTGGTACGGCGCCATCGCGAGCGTCTCGATCAGGCCGGCCATCAGGTTGGTCGATACGCGCGGCATCCAGCTGCCGAGCTCGAGCCCCTTCTTCGTCGCCTCGCCGGTCTGGCGCGCGGTCATCTTCGCGTAGATGTCGTCGACGAGCTTGCGGAAATCGGCATCGAGCCGGTTACGCGGATGCTTGAACGGCACCTTGATCTCGGCGATCACGCGGCCCGGATTCGACGACAGCACGAGAATCCGGTCGCACATGAACACCGCTTCCTCGATGTTGTGCGTGACGATCAGCACCGACTTGATCGGCATGCGTCCCTGCGTCCACAGATCGAGCAGGTCGGTACGCAGCGTCTCGGCCGTCAGCACGTCGAGCGCGGAGAACGGCTCGTCCATCAGCAGGATCGTCGGGTCGACGACGAGCGCGCGCGCAAAGCCGACGCGCTGGCGCATCCCGCCCGACAACTCGCGCGGGTACGCGTTCTCGAAGCCGTCGAGACCGATCAGGTCGATCGCGGCGAGCGCACGCTCGCGCCGCTCGCGCGCGCCGACGCCGAGCGCTTCCAGCCCGGCTTCCACGTTCTGCAGCACGGTGAGCCACGGGAACAGCGCGAAGGTCTGGAATACCATCGCGACGCCTTCGGCCGGGCCGCGCAACGGCTTGCCGAGGTAGGTCACTTCGCCGCCGGTCGGCTCGATCAGGCCAGCGATGATGCGCAACAGCGTCGATTTGCCCGAGCCCGAGCGGCCAAGCAGCCCGACGATCTCGCCTTCGCGCAGCGACAGGTTCGCGTCGTCGAGCACGAGCAGCTCGCCCTGCGTCTTGTTGAAGCCGCGGTTCACATGCTCGACGCGCAGGATTTCTTCGCCGAGCCGCGGCGGCTGCAGCGGCTGGGACGTCTTGACGGGGGCGTTGATAACGGTCGAATTTTGCATCGCGCTTACTCTCAATCGAGACGGAGCCGGGATTCCGCATAGGCGTACATCGGACGCCACAGCAGGCGGTTGAACAAGGTGACGAACAGGGACATCACGGCGATGCCCAGGATGATCTTCGGGAAGTCGCCGGCGGCGGTCGTTTGCGCGATATACGCGCCAAGACCGTGCGCGACGACCTTCGTGTCGCCCCACTGCACGAACTCGGACACGATGCTCGCGTTCCACGCGCCGCCCGATGCGGTGATCGCGCCCGTCACGTAGTACGGGAAGATGCCGGGCAGGATCGCCTGGCGCCACCACTGCCAGCCGCGGATGCGGAAATTCTTCGTCGCTTCCTTGTAGTCGTTCGGATAGGACATCGCGCCCGCGATCACGTTGAACAGGATGTACCACTGCGTGCCGAGCACGATCAGCGGCGACAGCCAGATGTCCGCGTTCAGGTGGAAGTGGACGATCACGATCACGAATACCGGAAACAGCAGGTTCGCCGGGAATGCGGCGAGGAACTGCGCAAGAGGCTGGATCTTCTCGGCCAGCTTCGGGCGCAGCCCGATCAGCACGCCGAGCGGCACCCAGATCACCGACGCGATCGCGATCAGCACCAGCACGCGCAGCAGCGTGATCAGGCCGAGCACGAGCACGTGGCCGACCTCGGCCACCGTCACGCCGGTCGCGACGAAGCTGACGACACGCCACGCAACGTACACCGTCAGCAGGATCACGAACGCGCCCCACACGATGTCGCCGATGCGCGACGAACGGCGCGCCGATGCCTCACGCACGCGTGTACCTGTCACCGACGGCACGCGCAACGGAATCCGCGCGGCCTGCGACAGCAGCCAGCCGGCCGGCACGAGCAGCTGATGGATCAGGTGCGTGCGACGCATCATGTCGAGCAGCCACGATTGCGGCGCATCGCCCGACGCGGTGTTCTCCATCCGGAACTTGTCGGCCCACGCGACGAGCGGACGGAACAGGAACTGGTCGTAGGCGAGGATCACGACCGACATCGCAACGATCACCCAGCCGACCGCGCCGAGATTCTTGTCGGAGATCGCCTGCGCGAGATACGCGCCGATACCCGGCAGCGTGATCGTCTGGTTACCGACGGTAATCGCTTCCGATGCGACGACGAAGAACCAGCCGCCGGACATCGACATCATCATGTTCCAGATCAGGCCCGGCATCGAGAACGGCACTTCGAGCTTCCAAAAGCGCTGCCACGGCGTCAGGTGAAAGCCGCGCGACACTTCGCTCAGATCGCGCGGCACGGTGCGCAGCGACTGGTAGAAGCTGAACGTCATGTTCCAGGCCTGGCTCGTGAAGATCGCGAAGATCGCGGCCAGCTCGGCGCCGAGCACGCGGCCCGGAAACAGCGCGAGAAAGAACGTGACCGTAAACGAGATGTAGCCGAGCACGGGCACCGACTGCAGGATGTCGAGGATCGGGATCAGCACCATCCCCGCGCGGCGGCTTTTCGCGGCGAGCGTGCCGTAGACGAGCGTGAACACGAGCGACGCAATCATCGCGGCGAGCATCCGCAACGTGGTGCGCAATGCGTATTCGGGCAGGTTCGACGGATCGAGCGAGATCTTCTGCGTCTGCAGTACGCCAATCGGCGCCATCGTCTGGTGAAAACCGACGATCGCCATCGCGAGTATGCCGATGATCAGCGGAAACGCGATCGCGTCCCAGCGGTTGGGCAGCACGCGCCACGCGGACGCGTTGGCGGTGCGATTCGGATCGAAGAAACTGATATCCATCGGTAGCGTCTTGTGTCTTGTGTTGAATTGAAAATCGATGGGTCCGGCCGCGTGCCGCGCAGCCGGGCGTCGCGGCAGCGGCGCGAATCAGGCCAGCCCGTGCAGTACCCGGTATGGGGTGATCGGCAGCGCGAACGACAGCACCGAGCCTTCCTCGACGACGCGGAGGTCGGCACCGAAATGAACGCCGACAGGGGCGATGCCGCAGGCAATGACCGGAAAAAGCAGCGCGAGGCCGAGGGTGCGCGTGCGGTGGCCGACCGCACCGCCCGTATCCGTTGCCGCGAGGTTCGGCATGAAGGGCTCCGGAGAGGGGATTCGGAGTGGGAGGCTATCGGGCGGCCGTGACGCAAATGTGACGTGTCACTTACAGGACATTGACGGGTCATCCGGCGGGAGTCGCGCATCGCCCCGCCGGCCGCCGACACGAGTGTTCGATCTCGCAACGCTCGGGAATAAATCCGCCGCTTCGCCGGTATCGCATGCGAAGGCGCCGGCTTATTCCAGGACGATCCGGCCGTCCGGTTTCGTCACACGAATGCGAGGCTTACATGTCTTCATCGACCCCCACCCGCCCGTCGCGCCGCAAGGCCCTGCAATGCATGGCCTTCGGCGGCCTCGGCACGCTGTTCACGCTGTCGGGCGGCATCCTCACGCCGTTCGACCTCGCGCTCGCGCAGACCGGCGAGGCGCGCCCGGCCGACGCGGGCCGGCCGCTGTTCGTGCAGATCAGCGATACGCACATCGGCTTCAACAAGGACGCGAATCCCGACGTGTCGGCCACGCTGAAGCAGACGATCGACCTCGTCAACGGGATACCCGCGCTACCCGCGCTGGCGATCCATACCGGCGACATCACGCATCTGTCGAAGCCCGAGGAATTCGACCACGCGTCGCAGTTGCTGTCCGCGCTGCGCGTGCCGGAACTGCATACGGTGCCCGGCGAACATGACGTCACCGACGGTTCGGGCGCCGAATATTTCGGCCGGTTCGGCAAGGCGTCGGACACCCGCGGCTATTACAGCTTCGATCACGCGGGCGTGCATTTCATCGCACTCGTCAACGTGATGCATTTCAAGCCGAACGGGCTCGGCAGCTTCGGCGACGAGCAGCTCGCGTGGCTCGCACAGGATCTCAAAGGCCGCTCGTCGAGCACGCCGATCGTCGTGTTCTCGCACATGCCGATGTGGACCATCTACGAACCGTGGGGCTGGGGCACCGGCGACGCGCCGCAGACGATGGCGCTGCTGCGCCGCTTCGGCTCCGTCACCGTGCTGAACGGGCACATCCACCAGATCGTGTCGAAGGTCGAGGGCAACGTGACGTTCCATACCGCCCGCTCGACCGCGTTCCCGCAGCCGACGGCCGGCAACGGCCCGGGGCCCGTGCCGCTCACGGTGCCGCATGACCGGCTGCCGTCGATGCTCGGCGTGACGACCGTCGAATTCGCCGGCCATCCGGTCGCGTCGACGCTGCACGATGCGACGCTCGCCTGATAAACATAAGGAGACCGACATGACCCGCTTCCGACCTATCCGAATCATCGCGGCGCTGATCCTGTGCGTCGCCGCCGGCACGCCGCCCGCCGCGTTCGCGCAGAGCCCGAACGGCTCGCTCGTGACGATCCGCAATTTCATGTTTTCGCCGATGTCGACCACGATCAAGGCCGGCACGACGATCACGTGGAAGAACCTCGACGCGGAGCCGCATACCGTGGTCAACGACGCCGGCATCTTCCATTCGAAAGCGCTCGACCAGGACGAGACGTACGCGTTCCGCTTCGACAAGCCGGGCGTCTACAAGGTGTTCTGCGGGATTCATCCGTACATGAAGGAGACGATCACCGTCGAATGAAGTGGCCCGCCACGCGACGCGCGGGCGAACGGCGGGCGGCAGCCGCCTACAACGGCGGTCGTCCGCTTCGCCTGCGTGGCAGACGGAGCCGCGCACGATGCCTGCATTTTCCGGTCGATTGATTTCGTCGCGGAGCCAGCCTTGCATGGGGGTTCACTGCCCCGCTGCACGCAGTTCCGGCGCGGTGCCGGCGACGACCGGACACGACTGCGGCAACGCCTGCCCGAACAACACGGCCAGCCCGCAAGCGGACGTGAACATGCCGAGGCCGTCGTGTCCGACACCCGGCACTTCGACGACCTGCTGCGCGAGATCGTCCGGATGCCGCTTCTTCAGGTAATCGAAATAGGCGAGCCCGCGCGCCAGCCGGTACGGCCCCTGCGCCATCGCCGCGCATGAACGGTCGATGAAATGCGTATAGGGATTCGTGTCGGCCTGCCCGAGCAAGTACACGACACGGCGCGCGACGTAACGCGTTTCGAGGTCGCGCACGTCCTGCGACGCAACGTAAGGCGGCGCCGACTTCAACCCGTATTTCCATTCGGTTGCGCGCGGACAGGCGCCGCCTGCCAGCGCGTCGGCATTCGGCCGTTCGTCGTCGAAATACAGGTAGCTCGACGGGTTCGCGACCACGTAGCGCACGGCAACGCCGGTACGGGCCAGCGCGTCGCCTTCGCGCCCGGCCACCGCATAACGCTGCAGCAACTGTGCGCCGGCGGAATGGCCGATCACGACGATCGTCGACAACGACGGGTACAGGCTGCGGTCGGCGAAATGCGCGAGCAACGCGTCGAGCGCCGCGAACGAGCTGACCGGCGCCGGCTGGCGCGCCGGTTCGCCGCCCTTCCATCCTTCCTGCGTCCACGCGAGCGTCGATGCGCCCAACGAAAACGCGCGCACATCGGCGCGTGTCAGGAACTGCGGCGCGACGACCATCGTACCCGCGCCGGCCGCACCGGCCTTTTCGACGACCTTGCGCCCCGATGCGTAGTACGCATCGGCATTACGCAGCGTGCCGTGAATCACGATGAATACGCGTACAACGTCGGGCGCGGCCCGGTCGAGCGGATGGTCGGCGTAGACGGGCAGCACCGCGCTGCCCTGCGGCGTGTCGACGGTCACGCGCTGGTCGGCGACGGCCTTGACCGGCGCTTCGAGCCGTTCGCGTTGCTTGGGTGTCATGGCTTCGGCCGGCTGCGCACCGATCAGCATGCCGACGACGGCACAGGCCAGCACGAGCGGAACGGCATATGACAGCGCCCGGGCGGCCGGCAGCACGCACGAACGTCGGATGCGGGAAAAGGCGACGGAAATGACGGACATGGCGGCAGCTCGGGCGGTGGATATGACTTGAACGGCGAGGGTCGCAGAATCCGTCGCACGCCGCCGGCCGATCATGGAAAACGGGTCAACCGGCCGGTTGCGCACCGCGTTCGGCGTCGGCGCACGTTTCGCCCGCGCGACACTGCATCCGCTGCACGATGCCGACCAGTTCGCCGATATGCGTGGGCACCGCCTGCTTGCCGGCTTGCGCCCACGCGTCGAACGACGTCATGCCGCTCACCGCGCCCACGAACGGCACGCCGGCACGCTCGGCCGCCTGGGCGTCCACCGCGTGGTCGCCGACGTAGATCGCCGCCGCGGCAGGCAAACCGAGCCGCGCCAGCGCCTGCACGAGCCCTTCCGGGTCCGGCTTGTGGCGCTGCACGTCTTCCCCGCCGATCAACACGTCGACCAGCGATTGCAAGCCGTTGCGCTCGAGAATCGCGTCGATCCGGTAGCGAAACTTCGACGACACGACCGCGACGGCGAGCCCTTGCTCGCGCAACGTCGCGAGCAGCGGCGGCACTTCGGGATAGACGCGGGTGCCCGGCACCATGATCTCGTCGGCGCGCACCACGAAGTGCCGTGCGAACGCCTCGGCCCGTGCCGCTTCGGTTTCGCCCGCCAACGAACGGAACATGTCGGGCAGCGGCAGCCCGATTACTGCGCGGATCTGCGCGGGCGTCGGACCGGTGGCGCCCAGCTGATGCAATGCGTACTCGGTGCATTCGATGATCGCGGCGGACGAATCCGCCAGCGTCAGGTCGAAATCGAATATGACGGCCCGAACGGACATGAAAGGACTCCGTAAACACAACGAACGATGCCGCGTATGTTACGCGTGCAGCGATAGGAACTCGTCGGCGACGCAACCTGCAACCGGGCAGCCGGGTCGCAGGCACTGCGCCCGGCGTTGATGCGCCCCCGCGATCGTCACACGCTATCAACCCCATTGCCGACAGTGCTTTCAAACATATCGTAAAAATCCGATATAAGATTCGCCCATCGACGATACCCGTTTGCCTTGACCGAACACCCAGCCTTTCCATGCCGACCGAACTCGACATCGACGCGATCCTGAAAGCGCTCTCGAACCCCGTGCGCCGGGAAATCCTCGTCTGGCTGAAAACGCCCGGCGAGCATTTCCCGCAGCAGACGCTGCCGTACGAACACGGCGTCTGCGCGGGCCAGATCGACGCGCGCTGCGGGCTGTCGCAGTCGACCGTCTCCGCGCACCTCGCGACACTCCAGCGCGCGGGGCTCGTGACGTCGACACGGATCGGTCAATGGGCGTTCTTCCAGCGCAACGAGGCCGTCATCGACGCATTTCTCGACGCCCTGCGCCGCGAACTCTAGCCAACGGCCGAACCGGCCATGCGGGGCGCCGTCGCACATGACGCGACGGCTTCCCCGCCTTTCGTGAAGAGGTTATCTGCCATGCCCACGCTGTTCGATCCCGTTACCCTCGGCGACCTGACCCTGCCGAACCGCATCGTGATGGCGCCGCTCACCCGCTCCCGTGCGGGCGCGGCGCGCGTGCCGAACGCACTGATGGCGCGCTACTACGCCGAGCGCGCGTCGGCCGGCCTGATCATTACCGAAGCGACGTCGGTCACGCCGCAAGGCGTCGGCTATGCCGACACGCCGGGCATCTGGTCCGACGAGCAGGTCGAAGGCTGGAAGCAGATTACGCAAGCCGTGCACGCGGCCGGCGGGCGCATCGTGCTGCAACTCTGGCACGTCGGCCGGATCTCCGATCCGATGTTCCTGAACGGCGACCTGCCGGTCGCGCCGAGCGCGATCGCCGCGGGCGGCAACGTGAGCCTCGTGCGTCCGCCGCGGCCGTTCGTGACGCCGCGCGCCCTCGAACTCGACGAAATTCCGGGCATCGTCGCCGCATACCGCAAGGGTGCAGAAAACGCGAAGGCTGCCGGCTTCGACGGCGTCGAGATTCACGGCGCGAACGGCTACCTGCTCGACCAGTTCCTGCAGGACAGCACCAATCGCCGCACCGACGCGTACGGCGGCCCGATCGAGAATCGCGCGCGCCTGCTGCTCGAAGTGGTCGACGCGGCGATCGACGTGTGGGGCGCGGGCCGGGTCGGCGTGCACCTCGCACCGCGCGGCGACGCGCATACGATGGGCGACTCCGATCCGGCGGCAACGTTCGGTTATGTCGCGCGCGAACTCGGCCGCCGCAAGATCGCGTTCATCTTCACGCGTGAATCGTATTCGGGCGACCAGTTGAGCCCGCGCCTGAAGGAAGCGTTCGGCGGCCCGCTGATCGCGAACGAGCAGTTCACGCTCGACACCGCGCAGGCCGCGCTCGCGAACGGCAGCGCCGACGCGATCGCGTGGGGCAAGCTGTTCATCGCGAACCCGGACCTGCCGCGCCGCCTCGAAATCGGCGCGCCGCTCAACAAGCCGGTGCCGGAGACGTTCTACGCGGAAGGCGAAACGGGCTACACCGACTACCCGGCGCTGAGCGACGCGGCCTGACGGTAGACGACACACGCGGCGCACGGCAGTGCGCCGCGCCGTTCTCGTCACCCTGGGCACGCTGCTTCAGCGTGCCGTTTCCTCGCGAAACAACGCCAGACCGACGAGACTGGCCGACCCGCCGGCGAGCACGTACCAGGCCGGCGCATAGAAGCTGCCCGTCGCCCGCCACAGCGCGCTGACGATCAACTGCGCGAAACCGCCGAAAATCGTCACGCCCAGCGCATAGATCATCCCGAGCGACGTCGCACGGACTTCCGGTCGCAAGGCTTCGAGAATCATCACGAAACCCGCGGGGCTCGACAGCGTCATCAGGCCGATCAGCACGACCACGACCGCCAGCACGGTGACGACCGACGGCCACGTGCGCATCGCATGAAACGCCGGTAGCACCAGCGCCGTCGAGATCGCGCACACCGTTCGCAGCATCGGCTTGCGGCGACGCAAGCGGTCCGCGAACCGGCCCGCGAACGGCGAGCCGACCAGCATCACCGCGCCCGCCGTGCAACCGGACAGCAACGCGACGGAAGCCGGCATGCCGAGCGTCAGCGTCAGGAACGACGGCAGGAAAAACACGATCGTATACATCGTCGACGTGCCGCCGATCACGAGCAACGTGCCGGCCGCGACCTGCCGCCAGGGAATGCGACGGCTGACACGCGGCGCGCCGGCTGCCGGATGCGGCAGCGTGTCGTCGAGATGGCGTCTCAGATAAAACCCGACCGGCCCGATCAGCAGGCCGAGCACGAACGGTACACGCCAACCCCAGCCTTGCAGCGCATCGGACGGCAGCCAGCGGGACAACGTCAACGCGACGAGCGCGCCGGCGAGCGCCGCACCGCCCTGGCTGGCCATCTGCCAACTCACCAGTTCGCCGCTCCGGCGGGCGCCGCCCGACTCCATCAGCAACGTCGTCGCGGCCCCGACTTCGCCCCCTGCCGAAAAACCCTGCAGCAGTCGGCCGATCACGATCAGCAGCGGCGCCGCGATGCCGATCTGCGCGTAGGTCGGCGCGAATCCGATGATGCCGGTGCCGAGCGCCATCAGCGCAACGGTCAGCACCAGCGCGGGCTTGCGCCCGACGCGGTCCGCATACGCGCCGATCGCGACGCCGCCGAGCGGCCGTGCGACGAAACCGACGCCGAAGGTCGCGAGCGACAGCATCAACGCACCCGCATCGCTGGACGCCGGAAAGAACAGCCGACCGATCAGTACAGCAAAGAAGCTATATACGGTGAAGTCGAAGAATTCGAGTCCGTTGCCGAGTGCAGCCGCGGCGACGGTCCGCCGCATCGCGCGTCGCGCGTCGATGGTCTGCGCGGCAGCCGCGCGATTCAAGGTGCTCATCCGATGCCCTCGTTCAGAAGTTGTGATACATGCCGAGCGACATCGTCACGGGCGTCATGCCGGTGCGCGGCGTCGTGCCGCCGGGCTCGGTCGGCAACGGATTGCCGTTCAGCAGAACGGTCGACATCCCGTAATTGCGGATGAACCCCGTCCGCGCGTAGAGGCCGGTACGTTTGGACAACAGGTAGTCGTAGCCGAGCATGACGCCGAGCGCCGAATCCTTCGCCGGCCGGCCGGCGGCATCGCGCACGCCCGACGTATCGCGATAGACGATCGACGCGCGAACCGCATTCACGCCGAACGGCACGATCGTGCCGAGGGTGTACACGCGTGCGATCCCGTCGCCGGCAAGTTTCGGCGCATATTGATTGAACGACGCGGACAGCACGAGCCGCCCGGTGTCGTAGACGGCGCCAAGCCCGTACAGGTCGTTGCGTACCGTGCTCGCCCCGTTGACGCCCCACACCTGGTTGTAGCTCGCCGCCAGATAGGTCGTGCCGTTGTACCACTGCAGCAGCGCGCCCTGCGCGGACGCGGCCGGCGCGCGCCCCGCGACGTTGCTGGGCGCGTACATCAGCATCAGCGTCGTGGTGCCGGCCACGATCGGCGTCCGATAGGTGATCGCGTTGTCGACGCGCGCCGGCAGTTGTGTCGCGCCCGGTCCGAGGTCGCTGTTGTAGCCGACGCCGCGCGCCGTCTGCACGGCGGCCGCGCCAAGCCACGTGTACACCGAATTGGTGCCCACGGTGCCGAACACGTCGATGAACAGCGGCAGCCCCGTGCCGATCTGCTTGCCGAGCCGCAGCCGGCCATAGCGGTCGGACATCAGGCCGATCCACGACTGCCGGTTGAAGAACGACTGCGTATCCTGCTGCGCGCCGTTGTTCGCGAGAAAACCGCTTTCGAGATTGAATTCGGCGCGCCACCCGCCGCCGAGATTCTCGCGCCCGAAGAAGCCGAATTTCGACGTCCACTCGCCGCCGCTCTGGGTCTGCCACGTCGACCGTCCACCCACCGACTGGTAGTTGATCCCCATGTCGACCGAGCCGTACAGCGCCACACCCTCCTTCAATCCGCCGTTGAACTCCGGCACCGCCGCAAGCAGTACGTCCTGATACGGCACCGCGCAGGCACTTCCGGCGCCCAGCGCCAGGCACGCAGCGCCCCATGTCAGCCTCTTCTTCATTCGTTTTCCTTATTTTCAGAGAGAAAATTCCGAATTGCCGCGCTTGGCGGACGCGCTCGTCAGGCCGTGCCCAGGAAGCGTTCCACGATGCCGACGAAATAGGCGGCGCCCCAGCCGAGCGCGTCGTCATTGAAGTCGTAGCCCGGGTTGTGAACCGAGCAGCCGCCGTGCGAATCGAGTCCGTTGCCGAGCATCACGTAGCAACCCGGCACGCGTTCCGTCATCCACGAAAAATCCTCGCTGCCCATCACACCGTCGGCAAGCAGCGTGAGCCCACCGGCGCCGGCCAGCGCCGTGATCGTCTCGACCGCGAGATCCGCGGCGGCGGCATCGTTGACGACCACGCGCGAGATGGCTTGATAGTCGACCTGCGCAACGGTCCCGTAGGCCCGCGCCTGCGCGTCGGCGATCCGGCGAATCCGCGCCTCGACCTCGTCGCGCGTGGCCGCGTCGAGCGAGCGGACCGACAGTTGCAGCGTCGCGGTCTCCGGAATCACGTTCGGGGCCGTGCCGGCATGGAACGTACCGACGGTCACCACTGCCGCCTTGGCGGGATCGATGTTGCGGGCGACGATCGATTGCAGCGCGGTCACGATGTTCGCCGCCGCCACGATCGGATCGCTCGCGTGCTGCGGCATCGCGCCGTGCCCGCCCTTGCCCGTCACGGTGATCGTTACCGAATCGGACGACGCCATCATCGCGCCGTAGCGCAACGCGAAATGACCGACCGGTACGCCCGGCGCGTTGTGCAACGCATAGACGCGCTCGCACGGAAAGCGCTCGAACAGGCCCTCCTCGATCATTCGCCTCGCGCCGCCGAGTCCTTCCTCCGCGGGCTGAAAGATCACGTTCAGCGTGCCGTCGAAGCGCCCCTGTGCGGCCAGATGGTGGGCGGCCGCCAGCAGGATCGCGGTATGGCCGTCGTGACCGCAGGCGTGCATCGTCCCGGCAACCGTGCTCGCATGGGGCAGGCCCGTTTCTTCCCGGATCGGCAACGCGTCCATGTCGGCGCGCAAGCCGAGCGTGCGCGACGACGTACCGCGCCGCAACCGGCCGACCACGCCGGTGCCACCGATGCCGGTCGTCACGTCGTAGCCCCACTCCGCCAATTGGGCGGCGACGATCCGCGCGGTGCGTGTTTCGGCAAACCCGAGTTCCGGGTGGGCGTGGATGTCGCGTCGAATCGCGACGAAACGGGGGGCGGCTTCACGGATCGCCGCGAGCGTCGGGGCAAGGTCCTGCGTCATGTCTGGCTCCATTGGATCGGCTGCATCGCAACCGTTGCAGGCCAGTATGGAGAGACGCATCGGGTCAAAAAACACATCAATTTTGATACGGATAAGATTTGGTTATATCCTCCGCATCATGAAAACCCACCAATTGCGCACGCTGGTCGCGGTGGCCACGGCGGGCAGCATCAAGGCTGCCGCGAAAACGCTGCACGTCAGCCAGCCGGCCGTCAGCAAGGCGATTCAGGAACTGGAAGGCGAATTCGGCGTGGCGCTTCTCGAACGCAAGCCGTGGGGTGTCGTGCCGACGCCGGAAGGCGACGTATTGCTCGGCCGCGCGCATGCGGTCGTTCGGGAGCTCGAGCGGGCGCGCGACGACATCGCGCATCTGAAAGGGCTGCGCGAAGGCAGGCTGGTGCTCGGCTTCACGCCGATCGTCGCGGTTACGGGGTTCGCGCACGCCTATGCCGAATTTCGGCGCCACTGGCCGCATGTCGAGTGCGAACTGCGCGAACTGTCGTTCAACCAGTTGACCGAGCAATTGCACAGCCGGACCCTCGATCTGGCGTTCGCGGCCATCACCGGCGAGGTCGCCGAGTCCGCCGACGTGAAGCCGATCCGCACCTTCGACACCGCGTTCGTCACCCGCGAGAACGGGCGTTTCGCCGGTGCGACATCGCTGGACGCGCTACGCGATGCCGAGTGGGTCCACACCGATCCGAGCGACAATTTTCCGGCGCACATTCGCGACCTCCATGCGCACGCCGGCCTGCCGGCGCCGCGCTGCATCACGCGCTGCACGTCGTATGCGCTGTTCTACAGCCTGCTGCTCACGACGGATGCGATCTTCTCGTGGACCCGGCATTCGCTGTCGGAAACCGTGTTCGGCCAGGCGCTCACGCCGCTCCCGCTGCCGCTGTCGCCGCCACCGCTGCAGCTCTACCGGCTCACGCCGCCCGGCCTGCAACTGACGCGCCCCGCGACGGATTTCCTCGCGTACATCGAAGCCGCGTTCGCGTCGCGTTCGTTCGGGAGCGGCACGCGGCGCTGACTACGCCGGAATCGGTCCGCACCGCGCATCAGGCCACCACAGCGCGTCGCATGAACACGCGCCGCGTTTCGTCGAGACCGAGCGCGACGTGGTGCGCGCGGATTGCGCGCAGCGCGTCGTCGAGTGCCGTATCGTCGATGATCCGGAAACCGAGGCGCGCGTAGTACGGTGCATTCCACGGCGCGTCACGGAACGTCGACAGCACCACCTGCTCGACGTGCTCCCGCGCCGCGCGCGCGATCACCTGTTCGATGAGACGCGCGCCGATCCGCTGCCCTGCGTGCGACGGCGCGACATCCAGTTCCTCCAGATACAGCCGCTGCGCATCGAGCAGCCGGTAGAACGCGAACCCGACGCACGTGCCTTGCGGATCGACCGCCACATAGGCGCGACCGTCGTCGATCCGCACGAGCACGGCGGCCGCATCGGTCGGCTCGCCGTCGGCGATGTCGGCCATGCCGATCTCGCGAAAACGCTGCGCGGCGGCGACTTCCACGGCGGCCATCGCGGCCGCGTCTTCCCGCGTGGCGGGGCGAATCAGGATCGGTGCAGGCATGACGGCAATTCAGGGCGGCAGTCGGGAACGGCGGTCACTATAATCGAAACCTCAGACGTTTCGAACGATCGGGTGAGTCGCTACGGCGGCCCGCCGCGCCCCTTGCCTCGGGAATCGACATGAAAAACCGGCTGCTGGCTGCCCTGCTCTGCCTGTCCGCCACGGTCGCGCATGCGGCGGGCGTCAAGTTTCTTCGGATTCCTGCCGACGCGGCCGGCCCCGAGTTGCGCGCGATGGTCTGGACGCCATGCGCGGACGCCACGCAATCGCTCACGGTCGGCCCTTACACACTGAAAGGACGTCGAGACTGTCCAACCGCCGGCGACAAGCTGCCGCTCGTCGTGATCTCGCACGGCCATGGCGGCTCGTTCCTCGGCCACCACGATCTGGCCGAAACGCTCGCCGATGCGGGGTACGTCGTCGCGGCGATCAACCATCCGGGCGACACGTTCTCCGACATGAGCCGCGCGGCCGATCTGCAGGAATTCGCCGAGCGCCCGGCCGACATCAAGCGCCTGGTCGACTACATGCTCGGTCACGCGCCGGATGCCGCGCACATCGACCCGGCACGCATCGGCTTCTTCGGCTTTTCGCGCGGCGGCTATACGGGCCTCGTGCTGGCCGGCGGCAATCCGGATTTCGCGCACGCGCCGGTCGCCTGCCCCGACCCGGCCTGGCCGATCTGCAAGCAAATCCGGGCCGGCGACCTGCCGAAGGCGCCGCTGACGCACGACCCGCGCATCAAGGCCTACGTGCTGGCCGATCCACTCGACGAATTCCCGACCGCCGACACGCTGAAGAACGTCCGCGCGCCGATCCAGCTCTGGGCATCTGCGGAAGGCGGCGACGGCGTGACGCCGGATACGGCGCCCGCGCTGGCCGCGCTGCTGCCGCAACGGCCCGAATTCCACGTCGTGCCGAATTCGGCGCATTTCGCGTTTCTCGCGCCGTGTCCCGAGCAGCTGGCCCACCACGCACCCGACATCTGCACGGACGCCAAGGGATTCGATCGCACCGCGTTCCATGCATCGCTCGACGCGAAAGCACTCGCGTTCTTCAACGCGAATCTTCGCTGACTAACAGCGAAACGCCTTGCGCCAGACGCCCTGCTCCGGCGTGTGAGCGTTGCATTCGATCAGCACGCGCACCAGCGCCCAGTCGTCGTCATCGCAGAAATCGAGCAGCATCGCGCCGTACGGGCCGGGCTGCTCGCGCAAGCGCTCGGCCAGCCGCGCCTGAATGCCCGGCACGCGGCCATCGCCGTGTGCGACCACCGACGGATTCGCACCCATTCCCGTGCCGCTGCAGAAATTGAGCGCCCAGCGGCCGCTGTCCGGCAGCGGCAGATGCGTCAGCAACGCGTCGATTGCGCGCCACTTCCATGCGATCGACGCGGCCACCGGCACGCGGTATTCATCCTGAATGACGAACGCGCCGTCCGGATGGTCGATCGTGAACGTCGCGTTGTCGGGCCACGCGGTCAGGTCGATGCCGAGCGGCCGGCCGCTGCGAAAGCGCCGCAACAGCACGACCGTGCCGCGCACGTCGCCGAGCGTCGGCAGCGTGCCGCCGGCATGCCAGCGCAGTCGTAGATGCCGCGCGCGATGCGCGTCGAACGTCGCATCGAAACCGCGCGTGCAGGCATGCGCCGGCCACTCGTCCTTCACCGACATCACGATGCATTCGCGCGGATGCGCATCGAGAAACCGCGTACACGTTGCCAGCACGTCGTCGAACGTCATGCCGAGCGCGATGCCGCCGTGATGGATGTCGAACCCGTCGCGCACGTGCCGGCAGCGGATGTCGAGCAGCCGCACGCCATGCGCGAGCTGCGCGTCGAGCGGCGCACGCTGCGTGCGCACCAGCGAATCGTCGACCGTATACGCACAGGTGTCATGGCTGCCCGGTAGGGTCAGCGTATGCAGCGGCCGCGCGTCGTCGAGCGCCGACATCCAGTCGGCAGGCGGCATGCACGTATCGTGGCGCGAAGGGATCATGAATCGATGAATGACAAGGAAAGAAAACCGTGGGTGACGGCGTCGGATGTCGCGGCGCGGGCCGGCGTCTCGCGTTCCGCAGTGTCGCGCGCGTTCTCGCCGACGGCAAGCATCGCGCCGCAAACGCGCGAGCGCGTGATGGTCGCCGCGCGGGCGCTGGGGTACCAGGTCAACCTGATCGCGCGCGACATGATCACGCAGCGCAGCAGCATGATCGGCGTCGTGACGGCCGGATTCGAGAACCCGTTCCGCGCGCGGCTGCTGTCGGACCTGATGGCCGCGCTCGGGCAGCGCGCGCTCACGCCGCTCGTGACCAATGCGGAAGATCCGCGCCAGGTCCGGCAATCGCTCGAACAACTGCTCAGCTACCGGATCGCGGGCCTCGTGATGACGTCCGCGTCGCCGCCGCTGTCGGTCGCGCAGCAATATCTCGAACACCGGATTCCGGTCGTGATGATCAACCGCGAAGCGAACCTGCCGGGCGCCGATGTGGTCGTCAGCGACAACGCGGCGGGCGCCACCCACGCCGCGCAGCGGCTGGTGCGGGCCGGCGCGCGCCGGCTTGCGTTCGTCGGCCCGCGTGGCGCGAGCTACAGCGCGCGGTCGCGCGCCACGGCGTTCGAGCAGGCGATCGGGCAACGCGACGCATTCGACGCGACGCTCGCGCAGATGATCGACACACCGTCCGACACGCATGCCAGCGGAATCGATGCAGCACGGCAACTGTTCGCGGCGCGCGAGCGGCCCGACGGTGTGTTCTGCTCGTCCGACCTGCTCGCGCTCGGCGTGATCGACGTCGCGCGTGGCGAATTCGGCTTGCGCGTGCCGGACGACCTGCGCGTGATCGGCTTCGACGATATCCCCGCCGCCGAATACGATGCGTATCGGCTCACGACGCTGCGACAGGACACGCGCGGCCTCGCGCATGCGGCGATCGACCTGCTCGCCGACCGGATGCAGACGTTCGACGGCCCGTCGCGTACGCGCGTCGTGCAGGTCACGCAGGTGGTGCGGGACAGTTGCGCGTGACGACGCAGGATCGGGCGCGGCGACGCCGCGCGTCACTTCAGCCCGCCCGCGAAGCCGCGCAACAGGTAGCGCTGCACATAGCCGGCCACGGCCAGCGTCGGCAGCGACGCCATCAGCCCGGCGCTCATCAAGTCGCCCCAGTCGATGCCGTTCTCCGTCACGTAGCCGGCAATCGCGAGCGGCAGCGTGAAGCGGCTCGGCGTCGACACGAACAGCAGCGCGATCAGGAATTCGTTCCATGCGGCGATGAACACGAAGATCGCGGTCGCGATCAGCCCCGGCGCGCACAGCGGCAGCACGATCTGCACGAGCCGCCGCGCGAGCCCCGCGCCGTCGATGCACGCCGCTTCCTCATATTCGATCGGCACGTCGCGCACGAACGCCAGCAGCATCCAGATCGCCATCGGCAATGCGTAGATCTGATACGCGAGCATCAGGCCGAGCGTCGAATCGAGCAGGTGCAGCCGCTTCGCGAGCGCGAACAGCGGCACCGCGATCGTGATCGGCGGCATCAGCTTCAGCGCCAGCACGAGCACCAGGAACAGCAGGTCGAGCCGCGCCGGAAACCGCAGCCGCACGAGCGCGTACGCGGCCGGGAACGCGAGCGCCAGCGCGAGCAGCGTCGTGCCGAAGCCGACCAGCAGCGAATTGAACAGCGGCGCGCCGATCCCGTTCGCCCACACCGACGCGAAATGCTCGAAGGTCGGCGCGGCCGGCCAGATCCGCAACGGATGATCGAGGCGTTCTAGCGTCGGCATGAAGGCCGCGCCGACCATCCACAGGCACGGCAGCAGCAACAGTGCGAGCGCGACGATGCGCAGCGCCCACGGCATCGCGTGACTAAACGCGACGCCCGTGCGGATGCGCGGGATACCTGCCGATCGCGCCGTCATGCGCGCCGCTTGCGAACCGTCTGCCATACGTACCCCGAGACCAGCAGCGCGGACGCCGCGAGCATCAGCACCGACGCGGCACTCGCCGGCCCGACATTGAAGAAGCGGAAGCCCGTGTCGTAGATATAGGTCGACAACGTCTGCGTCGCGTTGCCGGGGCCGCCGCCCGTCAGCGCATAGACCTTGTCGAACAGCTTGAACGTGTCGATCGAGCGCAGCAGCAGCGCGAGGCCGATCTGCGGCGCCGCGAGCGGCAGCGTGATGTCGCGCAGGCACTGCCACTCGCTCGCGCCGTCGGTGCGCGCGGCTTCGTACAATTCCTGCGGGATCGATTGCAGCCCGGCCAGCACGATCAGGAACGCCATCGGCGTCCACTGCCACACGTCGACGAGCGCGAGCGACCACAACGCGAGATGCGGGTCGGACAGCCAGCGCACGCCTTCGATGCCGAACGCCGCGAGCAGCGCGTTCAGGAAGCCGTCGAAGTTCAGCCAGTTGCGCCAGATCGCCGAGCACACGAGCGTGGACAGCATCATCGGCAGGATCGCGAGCGGCAGCGCGATGCGGCGACCCGGAAACGCGCGCACGAACAGCAGCGCGAGCCCGAAGCCGAGCGCGACTTCGGCGAGAGACGCGACGATCGTGAAGCGCAGCGTGTTGCCGAAGCCGGCCGCGAACGCGTCGTCGCCGAGCACCGCGCGATAGTTCGCGAGCCCCGCGAACGCGCGGCGGCCGGCCGAGTAATCGACCCGGCAGAACGAGTCGATCAGCACCTGCGCGACCGGATACAGCGCGAGCGCGGCGAGCACCAGCAGCGCGGGCCCGAGCAGCGCGACGAACGGCAGGCTGCGGCCGAACGCTTTCATGCGCGGCCTCCGGCCGATGGATCGACGTGCGCGATCACTTGCCGGCCGCGGCCGTCGCCTGCGCGATCTTCTGCTGCGCCTGGCGCAGCGCGGCGTCGGGCGCGGCCTGCCCCGTCAGCGCGAGTTGAAGCTGATCGCCGAGAATGCTCTCGACCTGCTGCCAGTCCGTCACGCGCGGCCGCGCACGGCCGGCCTCGAGCGCCTTCAGTTGATCGGGATACCAGCGATACTGGCGCACCAGCGCCGGATCGTTGAACACGCTGCGGCGGGTCGGCGGAATGCCGATGCCGGCGAGGCGCGTCTGCGTATCGCGTGCGGTCAGGTAAGCGAGGAAGTCCTGCGCGAGCTTCGCGTGCGGCGCGTCCTTCGGAATGCCCATCTGCCAGATGCCGAGCATCGGCGCCGGGCCCGCGGTCTGTCCCGGCGGCGGCTGCAGCGCGATCTGCCCGACCACGCGCGACTGCTTCGCGTCATCGAGCGCCGGCACCCAGGCGGGCCACACCTCGATCGACTGCGCCGCCGTGCCGCGTTGCAGCGCGTCGCGCACTTCGGCCGCGCCGTATACGTCGACGTCCTTCGGCGCGAACGCCTTCAGCGCAAGGAACGTCTTCAGCGCGGCCTGCGCTTCGCGCGAATCGATCGTCACGTTGCCGGCACGGTCGAACACGTCGCCGCCGTATGCCCACAGGATCGGCAGGAAGCCCGTGACGACCGGGTTGCCCTTCGTGCCGCGGAACACGACGCCCGACACGCTCTTGTCCGCACCGCCGACGGTCTGCGCGATCTTCAGCACATCGTCCCAGTTGCGCGGCGGTTGCAGCTTGTACTTCGCGAGCAGGTCCTTGCGGTACGCGAACATCTCGACGTTGCCGACGATCGGCAGCGCGTACAGCGCGCCGGCCGCGTTACGGCCGAGCGCCACCGCCGACGGCACGAGATCGGCATCGGCCAGCGACGCGGGCAGCGGTTTCAGCCAGCCGTTGCCGATGAATTCCGGCGCCCACGTGTCGTCCATCATCACGAGGTCGTACGCGCCGGTGCCTTCGCGCATCGACAGCTTCAGCTTCTGGTACAGGTTCGCGTTCGGCAGCTTGAGCAGCTCGATCTCGGTGCCCGGATGCAGCTTGTTGAAGCCGGCGACGGCGTCGGCCAGCCCCTTGCCGTAGATGTCGTCGCGGCCGGCGATGACGAGGTCCGCCGCGAAAGCGTGCGTGGCGGCAACGGATAGCGCAACGGCGGCGGACAGCGCGCGCAGGCGGCTCAGCAAGGTCATGTGGTCTCTCTCGATCGGCGGTGGAGCGGAACATTCGTGCGTTGCACACGTGTGCAACGCCGGCGACACGTCGGGTCGCATGAAGCGTCGCCATTGTTCACGCAGATCGTGAAGGTATTGTGGCAAGCCGCAAGCCGGGCAACTCGACGCACGGATTCCGTCAATCCGGGTCCATTCAGTCAAGCATACGGGCGGTTTTTTTCAAGCATCGCTTTCCAGCAATCGACCGGCGCCGAGCCATGGGCGCGAGGGCCGCGCGGCGGCACGCGACCGACGTGCCGCCCCTGCCCGCGGTCCGAGTCAAAAGTTCACACGAATCCCCGCCATCACCGCCAGTTGCCGGCTCGAATTGCTGTTCGCGAGCACCGGAATCTGCGCATAGTTCGCCGCGTTGCCGTCCGCATCGGTGCCGAGCCCCGTGCCGCTCGCGACCTGGCCGATCGCGACCGCATACAGCGCGGTGCGCTTCGACAGACTGTAGTTCGCGCCGACGTTCACCTGGTGGAAGCGCGTCGTGCCGCGTCCGTCCGTATGCGCGGCGTTGAAGATGTACGCAACGCCGCCTTGCAGCGCCGGTGTGAACATGTACGTGACGTTCAGCTCGCCGATGTCGAACGTGAACGCCTGCGTGCGCGGCTGCGCGGCGGTCGAGAAATAGCGGCTGTCGCCGAGCCGCGTGTGCGTGTAGGTCAGCGCGACCGTCGCCGCGCCGAGCGTGACCGACCCGCCCGCGCCGAACGCGCGCATCGAGCCGGCATCCTGCAGCAGGCAGTACATCGCGCCCGGGTTGCTGCACGCGAAATCGCCGATATAGCTGCTCGCGCCGCCGAGCGCCGCGTCGAGCGGCTGGTGCAGGTCGAGGTAGCCGACCGAGAAGGCCACCGGCGCGCGCGTGTACGTCGCGGCCACCGCATAGCCGCGCTTCGCGGAAAAATCGCCGGCCTGCCCGCCGAAGCTGAACGTGCCGCCGAACGTGAGCCCGTTGAAATCGGCGCTGGTGAACTTCACCGCGTTGTTGAAATTGAACGCGGCATTCAGGTTGTCGACGTCGCCGAGATGCGAGCCGTACGGCGTCGACCAGTTGTTGCTCGACACGTATGCACCGAGCATGTCGGTGTACGAGTCGTACTGGCGGCCGAGGCCGAGCGTGCCGATCCCCTCCTGGCGCAGCCCGACCCACGCTTGCCGGCTGAATGCGGTGCCGCCTTGCAGCGCCTGCCCGTTCGCGGACAGGAACTGCTGCTCGAGCGTGAACACCGCATCGAGGCCGCCGCCGAGCGGCTCGGCGCCCTGGAAGCCGAAGCGGGACGGCACCAGGTTGCCGCCGCCCATCTGCCACGCATGGCCGCCGCCCGTGCTGCCGTCTGCGCGCGTGAACTGCTGGTTCGTCGAATAGATGATGCCGGTATCCACGGTACCGTACAGCGTCACGCTCCCCGAAGTCTGCGCATGTGCGTGCAGGCAGCCCAGCATGGCCGCGGCTGCGGTCAGTCGTCGTCCGTTCTTCATGTCCCGCCCCTCTGTGATCATCGATTCGCAGTGCAAACCGAATGTGTTGTCGATATGGGTGACAGGACTTTATCCAGCGAAAATTCCGGACCTCTATCGCAAATCGGCAAACGGTGAGGGGTGCGGCCCGCGACGGTTCCCGGCGGCGCCGTCGCAATGTGGATGCGTCATTCGGGACGCGTCGTCTGGGAAGGCAGTTCGCCGAACAGGTCGCGATACTCGCGCGCGAAATAGCCGAGATGCGTGAAGCCCCAGCTCGCGGCGGCTTCGCCGACACCGAGTTGCTGCGCCGACGTCGTGCGCAGCAGGCGCCGCACCGCGTTCAGCCGGATCGTGCGCAGGTAGCCGACCGGCGTGACGTCGGCCACGCGTTGAAAGCTCGTTTGCAGCGTGCGGCGGCTGCAGCGCAGCGCGCGGCACAGTTCGAGCACGGTGACGGGTTCTTCGGGACGGTCGCGCAGATGCTTCTCGCAGCGGCTCACGATATCGCTGTAGGTCGCGTGCGTGATGTCGCGGCGCTCGACGCCGATCCCCTGTTCGAGCGCATCGAGGAACATGCCGAGCATCGCGTCGCGAAACATCTTGCGGGTCGCCGCGTATTCGAGGCAGCCCGGGTTGCGCTGGGCATCATCGATCAGGGCCGACAGCCGCACGCCGAGCGCGACGCCCTGCGCGTCGGACAGCCGCGTCACGTGCCGCAGCCTGCGCGCGCCGGCCGCGCCGAATTCGGCCTCGCACAGCTCGTCGACCATGTCGGACGACGCGCTGATCCCGACGAGCCCCATCCCTTCCGGCGTGTGGAATTCGAAATCCTCGCCGGCGCGCAGCGCGAGCAGCGCATAGCCGTCGACCGGCTGGCCCTGGAACGTGCCCGCGAGGGGCACGGACAACGGTACCGCGAGCGACGTGCGCCCGGCCGGCGCGAGCCCGGTTTGCGCGACACGCCGGTTGGTCGTCTCGCGGAAGAAGTGGAAATCGTCGTACAGCACCTGCGTGACGGTGCCCTTGAAGCGGCCCGGCGTCATCTGGCGGTACACCTGATGCCAGCCCGCGATCGCGAGCCCGTGATCGTGCACGTCTTCGTGTGAGCGTGACTGGAACAGCATCGGCATCTCCGGTAAAACCCTGATTCCTGGATGCGCCCGCCGGGTTCGCGCGGCACGCATCGCCACAGCTTACCCTCGCAAAATCCCGCGTAGTGCGGTTTCGAACGCAAGACAGGCCGCCGACAGCGCCGCGGCCTGCTCGTCGATCAGCCGGACATAGCGGCGAAACGACGGCATCCGGTTGACGACCTCGCTGCCGCCGAACGGCACGATCGCGAGCGTCCAGCGGCCGTCGCGTGCGTCGCCGTCGTGCGCGTCGATCACGCAGTCGGTCAGGTGCAGCGGCCGCAGCGCGTCGGCCAGCGCCGGGTCGGCAAGCAGCGCGGCCAGCGTGTCGATGAACGCGGAATCGCATCCGGGCGCGAGCGCCGCAGCGATGCCGGTACGGCGCAGCCAGCCGGTCTGCCGCACGCGCGCACTGCCCTGCGCGGCCGGACCGTTCGCGGCCACCGTCACCTTCACGCTGACCGTATGCATCAGGAACTGACGCTCGACGCGCTCGTCGACGCGCACGCGCACGCCGTTCGGTAACCGCGCCGTGGCGCCGCCAACGCCGCCAGCACCGTCGTCATCGCGCACGGCCCGCAGGTCGGCGAGCACGCGCGCGGCGATCGCGCCGGGCCGATGGCCGGGCGGCGGCGCAGCGGGCGCCGCGCGCCAGCGGGCGAGCGCGGCCTTCACGATGCGACGTGCTCGTTGCGCAGCACGTCCTCGACCGGCACCGGCCTGAACGGATGCCGGCGCTGCACGACCAGCGTCCAGAACAGCGCGTACAGCGCGGTGAGCCCGAGCATCGCGCCGAACGGCACGTAGATGTCGCGCGGGTTCATGCCGGGCGGCGTGATGTACCAGATCGCGAGCACGATGCCGACGCTCGACACGATCTGCGGCAGCGGGAACAGCGGCGAACGATACGGCCGCGGCAGGTCCGGGCGGCGGATGCGCAGCATCACGACCGACGCGGTGACGAGCAGGTACGCGGTGCCCCACGCGCAGGTCGCGGCGAGCACGAGGTGCAGGATGCTGTCGAGATTGCCGTTGATCAGCCACGCATGGAAGATCGGCACGATCGCCGACGCGACGATGCCGACCACCGGCGTCTTGAAACGCGGATGCAGGTACGCGAAGCAGCGCGGCAGCGCGCCGTCGATCGCCATCCCGTACAGGATGCGCGGCAGCCCGGCCATCAGCGTGTTGATCGTCGCGGCGCCCGCGCACAGGAACGCGATGCCGAACCAGATCCGCCCGAACGGCCCGAGCACCTGCAGCGCGAACGCGGGAATCGCGCCCGGCGTGTCGAGCAGGTGCGTGAGGCCGTCGGGGCTCACCGGCACGTTCGCGACCTGGCGGCGGATCGCCGCGCCGTACAGGAACATGCAGATCGCGACGCCGACGAGGCCGAGCGCCATCGCGCGCGGGATCGTGCGGCCCGGCGCCTTCATTTCCGGGGCGAGCGGCGTGACGAACTCGCAGCCGACGAACATGAACATCGCCATCCCGACCAGCGACAGCACGGCCGGCACCGACGTGCCGACTTCCGACCCGCCGAACCAGCCGTCGAGATGCACGGCCGGCGCGGCCGCGAGCCCGAGGATGCCGAAGATCATCAGCGACAGCCACATGCCGGCCGTCAGCACGATCTCGAGCTTGCTGAACACCTTGATGCCGATGATGTTGGTGATCGCGAACGTGACCACGAGGCCGACGCCGACCAGCCACGAACTGTTGTGCTTCTCGAACGCGGCGTTCAGCGATTCGAAGTTCACGAGCGCCATGATGCCGCTCAGGATCGTCTCCGCGGTGCCGGCGAACACGTGCACGAGGAAATAGGCGGAAATCGTGCCGGTGATCGCCCAGAAGCGGCCAAGCCCGCATGACAGGTAATCGTAAACCGAGCCAGCGGTCGGCAGCATCGCGGCGGCTTCGGAAAACGTGGTGGCCTGCGCCTGCATCATCACGAACGCGATGATCATCGCAACCGCGAACGCCCAGCCGCCCATCCCGAAGCCCGACGTCGCGGTGAGGATCACCGGGCTCGCCATGATGAGGCCGACGGCGCTCGCCAGCGCGGTCGGAAAACCGACCGCGCCCGCCTTCAAGGCGGTGCCGCCGCCCGCTTCAGCCGGCGAGCCGGCGGGCGTATCGCCCGCGGCGCCGGTCATTCCCGACCATCCCGACATCGTTGTCTCCTTCGTAGGTTGGCCCGAACCGGCGCTTCGTCAGCGGCCGGGGCCAGATGCTATGCGGTCGGCCCCGGGCGGTGCTTCAGCGCTTCGATGCCCGGGTCCCCTGTCGATCACGGCGTGATCCGATGTCGAAAAAATACGCAGGCAAAATAATCCGGTCATAGCGCAAATCGGCAAATCCGCGACGGCGTTTACCCGCCGTCGCGGCTTTGCCGTCATGCGAACGGGACGGCCTCGAAGCCGGCCGCGAGCGCGTCGACGATCCGGTCGAGCTGCTCGCGCTGGATCACGAGCGGCGGCGACAGGATGATCTTCGTGCCGACCGGGCGCACCAGCACGCCGTTCTCGCGGGCGACTTCCGCGACCGCGTTCGCATAGCCCGACAGCGGATCGATCGGCTCGCGCGTGTCCTTGTTCGCGACGAGGTCGAGCGCGAGCATCAGCCCCTTGCCGCGCACCTCGCCGACCGCCGCGAAGCGTTCCGCGAACGGCTGCAGCGCTTCGAGCAGATACGCGCCCTGCTTCGCCGCATTCGCCGGCAGGTCCTCCTTCACGACGATGTCGAGGCTCGCGATCGCGGCCGCGCATGCGACCGGATGGCCGGCGTACGTGTAGCCGTGCATGATCGCGCCGCCGAAATCGGCATTCGCGGCGAACGCGTCCTCGATCCGCGCGTTCACGACCGTCGCGCCGAGCGGCACGTAGCCCGACGAAATCCCCTTCGCGAGACACATGATGTCAGGGCGCACGCCCCAGCCGCGGCTGCCGAACAGACTGCCGCTGCGGCCGAAGCCCGTCACGACTTCGTCGGCGATCAGCAGCACGCCGTAGCGGTCGCACACTTCCCGCACCAGCGGCCAGTAGTTGGCCGGCGGCACGATCACGCCGCCCGCGCCCTGGATCGGCTCCGCGATGAACGCGGCGACCGTATCGGGGCTCTGGAACTGGATCTCGCGCTCGAGCATTTCCGCGCAGATCCGACCGAGTTCCTCCGGGTCCTGCGTGAACGGGTTGCGGTACAGCCACGGCGTCTCGACGTGGAAGCAGCCGGGCAGGTTCGGCTCGTAGTTGCGGCGGAACATCGTATTGCCGTTCACCGACGCGCCGCCGAAGTGCGTGCCGTGATACCCCTGCTTCAGCGAGATGAACTTCGTGCGGTCGGCCTGGCCGCGCACTTTCCAGTACTGGCGCGCGATCTTCAGCGCGGTCTCGATCGAGTCCGACCCGCCCGAGCTGTACAGCACGCGGCGCATCCCTTCCGGCTCCAGCATGTCGATCACCTTCTTCGACAGCTCCTCGGCGCGCGGATGCGAAATGCCGTCGAACAGCTGGAAGTATTCGAGTTCGTCGAGCTGACGCACGATCGCGTCCTTCACTTCCCGGCGGTTGTGGCCGACGTTCACGTTCCACAGGCCCGCGACGCCGTCGACGAGCTTGCGCCCCTGTTCGTCGAACACGTAGCAGCCGTCGCCGCGCACGATGCGGATCGGCTTGCGCTGTTTCATTTCGTTCGGGTGCAGCATCGGGTGCCAGAACTTCGCTTCGTTGTAGCTCATTGCAATCTCCACTGTCGGATCGGTTTTTGCGGTTTTTGGATGGGCCCGCGCGTCAGTGCGCGATGCAGACGGATTTGGTTTCGGTGAAGCCTTCGATCGCGTACTGGCCGAATTCGCGGCCGATGCCCGATTGCTTGTAGCCGCCGAACGGCATCGACGGATCGAGCGGGATATGGCAGTTCACCCACACGGTGCCGGCCTCGATCTGCGGCACGAGGTTCATCACGCGTGTCAGGTCGTTGCTCCAGATGCTCGCGGCAAGGCCGTACGGCGACGCGTTCGCGAGGCGCACCGCGTCGGCCGCGTCGTCGAACGGCACGACGACGATCACCGGGCCGAACACCTCGTCGTGGACGATCGCGCTGTCCGGATGCGGATCGGCGATCACGGCCGGCTTCACGTAATAGCCGGGCAGATCGTCGGCCGGCGAGCCGCCCGCGAGGAACGTGAGGCCCGCACGGCGCGCGCCTTCGATGTGCTGGACCACCTTGTCGCGATGCTGCGCGGACACGAGCGGGTTGATCTGCGCGGTGGTGTCGAGGCCCGCACCGAGCTTCATCGACTGCGCGACGCCCGCGAGGCCGTCCGCGAGTTGCGCGAACTTGCTGCGATGCACATAGATGCGCGACGCCGCCGCGCACACCTGCCCCTGGTTGAAGAACGCGCCGGCGGCGACGCCGTCGAGCGCCTGCGCGACGTCGACGTCGTCGAGCATCACGATCGGGTTCTTGCCGCCGAGTTCGAGCGAGAAGCGCGTCATGTTCTGCACGGCCGCCGCGCCGACCAGCTTGCCGGTCGCGGTCGAGCCGGTGAACGAGATCTTCGCGATCGACGGGTGGCTCGCGAGCGCCGCGCCGCAGACGCGCCCGCCCGTGACGACGTTGAACACGCCGGGCGGCACGCCGGCTTCGCGTGCCAGCTCGGCGAGGCGCAACGCGGTGAGCGGCGTTTCCGGCGACGGCTTCAGCACGATCGTGCAGCCGGCCGCGAGCGCGGGAATCAGCTTCCACACCGCGATCATCAGCGGGAAATTCCACGGCACGATCGCGGCGACCACGCCGACGGGCTCCTTGCGCGTATAGGCCGTATAACGCGCGCCCGGCGGGAACGGGATCGACACGTCGAGCGTCTGGCCGGTGATCTTGGTCGCCCAGCCGGCCATGTAGCGCACGTATTCGACGCTCGCGCCGACTTCGACCGCGCGCGACACGTGAATCGACTTGCCCTGGTTCAGCGTTTCGAGCTGCGCGAGCGTTTCGGCGTCGGCTTCGATCAGGTCGGCGAGTTTCAGCAGGATGCGTTCGCGGTCAGCCGGACGCAGCCCGCTCCAGACGCGCGTGTCGAACGCGTGTTTCGCGCTGGCGACCGCGCGGTCGACGTCGTGCGCATCGGCATCGGCGACGGTCGCGAGCCGCTCGCCCGTGGCGGGGTCGTACACATCGACGCGCGCTGCCGCGTGCGCCGTCTGCATGGCGCCGTCGATGAAGAGGCCGAAATCGCGCGCAACGAAGGTGCGCACGGTGTCGCTGACGGCGACGAAGTTCGTGTTGCTCATGGGCGTCTCGTTGATTGTCGTGGCTGGACCGCGTGCCGCCGAGGCACGCGGGCGTCGGACCACTGTATCGACGAGGAATCGAGCCCGGTGAGCGCAAATTGGCAGCGCGTGGGGAATCAGAGGCGGGTGAGCCGGACGCGCGCAAGCGTGGCGTCGCGACGGACGAACGCCGCGTTATCGTCCGACGAATGACGCGATGTGATTGCGGACAGGGAAAAACTTACAGGAACAGCGCGCCGACCAGCTCCGTGCGGTTCGACACGCCGAGCTTGCGGTACATGCGCATCAGGTGCGTCTTGATCGTCGGTGGCCCGAGCGCGAGGTCGCGCGCGATCTCCTTGTTCGAGCGGCCGTCGCGCACGAGCCGCGCGATCTGCTCCTCGCGGTAGGTCAGCCGTTCCTCGCAACCGATCCGGTGGATGCCGCGCCGCGCGCGCAACAGCGGGCTCAGCGCCGCTTCGGCGACCGGCTGCAGCCGCGCGAGCGCGTCGATCTCGCCGGGGGCGAACCGTCCCGCGGTGCCGTTGCCGTTCGCGTCGCCGATGCCGAAGCGCAGCAGCGAGAACGCGCCGACCGTGCGACCCGCGTCGCGCAGCCAGATTTCGACGACATCGGCCACGTCGTGTCGCCGCAGAAAACGGGTCCAGTACGCGGACGCCGCGCGTCGTTCGTCAGGCAGTTGCGACGCGAGCGTGACGACCGCGCGGTCGCCCGCCGCGCAGCGCGACGGATGCAGCGGATCGAGCATCCGGTAGCGGGCGACGTAGGTGCGGTGCATCGATTCCGGCATCCCGAACAGCTCGAAATCGGCCGGCTCGCCACTCTGATCGAGCCGGTAGAACACGATCGCGGACGGGCTCGCGAACGCGTCGAACGCATCCACGCACGCGTGCAGCGCGCGCTGCCAGTCGGCGGGAGCGTGGTCGGCGGGAACGGACAAGGTCGGCATGGGAAATCGGCTGGCGGATGGACGCATCGAATCTCGAAGTCCGGGCCAGCCTACCGGCGCCGAAAAGCGCCGGTGAGCACGAATCGGCAAATCGTCCCGGGCCGGCCAGGGTGGCCGGTTCAGGCGGGACGATGCCGGCGCGCGGCGGTGCGCGCGCCTCGTTTCAGCGGGCGTTCGCGGCGAACGTGTCGCAGGCGCTCACCTCGCCCGACTCCATCCCGCGCCGCAGCCAGTACACGCGCTGCTCGCTGGTGCCGTGCGTGAAGCTTTCGGGCACGACGTAGCCCTGCCCTTGCTGCTGCAGCCGGTCGTCGCCGATCGCAGCAGCCGCCTTCAGCCCCTGCTCGAAATCGCCCGGCTCCATCAGCCGCTGGTTCGCGCGCTGCGCGTTGTTCGCCCACACGCCGGCAAAGCAGTCGGCCTGCAGTTCCATCCGCACCGACAGTGCGTTCGCGCGCGCCTGGCTCGAGCGCCGGCGCGCGGCGTCGACCTTGTCGGCAATGCCGAGCAGGTTCTGCACGTGATGGCCGACTTCGTGCGCGATCACGTAGGCCTGCGCGAAATCGCCGCCCGCGCCGAAACGCTTGCGCAGCTCGTCGTAGAAGCCGAGATCGATATACACGTTGCGGTCGCCCGGGCAGTAGAACGGCCCCATCGCGGTCTGGCCGGTGCCGCATGCGGTCGGCGTCGAGTTCGTGAACATCACGAGCTTCGGCGGTTCGTACTGCGCGTGCAGCTGCGTGTTGAACACGCCCGTCCACGTGCGTTCGATATTGCCGAGCACCTTGCGCGTGAACACCGCGCCGGGATCGTTCGCCGGCGCGCCCTGGTGCTGGGTCGGCGCGGGCTGCGCCTGCTGCTGGCGGCCCTGCAATGCCGACGCGCCTTCAAGCACGACGCGCGGGTCGATCCCGAAGAAATACGAGGCGGCCAGCGCGACCACGATCGTGCCGATGCCGATCGTCGCGCGCCCACCGCCGAACCCGCCGCCACCGCGTCGATCCTCGACGTTGGCGCTTTCTCTTTCGTCGTCCAGCCTCATTGCCGGCCCCTCCCTGTTCTTTTGTCGATGGTCCGGCCGCGCCAGCGCGCAACCGGGCGATACGCCGTGGCGACACGAGCCGTCGGCGGATGCGCTACCTATGTGTCGGACGCCCGCTCGCGCCGATCCGGCCTGCCGCGCCTTTGCTGGCCGCACCTTTGCCGGCCGCGCCTTTGCCGGCCGCGCCATTCTTACGACGGAATCGGCTGGCCGACGCGCGGCGCGTCGTTGCAAACGCCCGCTCGCACTATTTTGCCGGGCTTTCGTGGCTTATCGCAAAAATGTGGAGGATAGAGCGATTCGGCGTCAGACATCGTCAGCCTTTGCAAAATGGGCCACGGCCGCCGCACCTGGCCGTCCGGCCGACCCGCGTTCATCCTTTCGGCGGATACCGGCGCGCGCCGGCGCCGCCTAAAGTGGCCGGAACGCCCCCTTTCCGGAGAACCACATGACGCACCCGCCACCCCGCACGATCGCGATCACCGGCGCAGGCACCGGCATCGGCGCCGCATGCGCACGCCGCTTCGCCCGTCGCGGCGACCGCGTCGTGCTGATCGGGCGCCGCCAGGCGCCGCTCGATGCACTGGCTGCCGAGACGGGCGGCCTCGCGCTGGCCGGCGACGCGGCGAGCCCCGCCGACTGGGCCGGCTTCGTGCAGCGCATCGCCGAACGCTTCGGCCGCGTCGACGCGCTCGTCGCGTGTGCGGGCGGCCACGGCATCGGCCGCGCGGACGAAACCGACGACGCGCAATGGCGCGACGCGATGCACGCGAACCTCGACACCGCGTTCGTCAGCGCGCGTGCGTGCCTGCCCGACCTGATCGCGCAGCGCGGCAATATCGTGCTGGTCGCGTCGATCGCGGCGCTCGCGGCCGGCCCCGGCGTATGCGGCTACACGGTCGGCAAGCACGCACTGCTCGGGCTGGCGCGATCGCTCGCGCGCGACTACGGTCCGCACGGCGTACGGGCGAACGCCGTCTGCCCGGGCTGGGTCCGCACGCCGATGGCCGATGCGGAAATGGCCCCGCTGATGGCCGCGCACGACGATTCGCTCGACGGCGCGTACGCCCGCGTGAGCGCCGACGTGCCGCTGCGGCGCGCGGCCGATCCCGACGAGATCGCGGCCGTCTGCGCGTTCCTGGCGTCGCCGGACGCATCGTTCGTGACCGGCGCGACGCTCGTCGCGGACGGCGGCGCGATGGTCGTCGACGTGCCGACGCTCGCGTTCGACCGGCTTTGACGCCAGCAGGCGCGCCGCGGGTAGGAGACATCGAGCGGGCAGCGTGTCGTGAGCGACTACCGGTACCCGCCCACGACACGCGCGGCGCCGCCCGATCGTTTCCTGCCCGGGAAATCCGCTACCATCGACCGATCCCGCCGCTTCCGCCGGCACCGTCTCACCGTTCGGAATTCGATGAACATCCGGTTTCTGGAAACCTTCGTCTGGCTCGCGAAGCTGGAAAACTTCCGGCTCACGGCCGAGAAACTGCACACGACGCAGGCCGCCGTGTCGAGCCGCATCGCCTCGCTAGAGGAAGCGTTCGACGTGCGCCTGTTCGACCGCAACACGCGCTCGGCCACGCTCACGCCCGCGGGCCGGCGCATGCTGGCCTACGCGGAGCGGATCGTGCGGCTCGACGGCGAAATGCGGCGCGACATCGACGCGGCGAGCGACGCGGGCCTGATCCGGATCGGCGTGATCGAATCGATCGTGCACAGCTGGTTTCCCGCGCTGATGGCGCAACTGCGCGAGCGCTATCCGCGCCTCGACGTCGAGATCACGAGCGACACGACGCTGCATCTGATTCGCCTGCTCAGCACCGACGGCGTCGACCTGATCCTGCAGACCGACCCGGTGCCGGGCCCGGACTTCACGAACCTGCCGCTGTGCGAATTCCCGGTGCGCTGGGCCGCGAGCCCGCGCCTCGGGCTCGGCGGCCAGCCGCTCGACGTCGCGCGCCTGGCCGGGTTTCCGATCATCAGTTTCTCGCGCCACTCGGGGCCGCACGCGACGATCGAGCGGCTGTTCGCGGCGGTCGAACGGCCGGCCAGCATCAACTGCATCACGTCGGTCGCCGCGATGATCCGCCTCGTCGCCGACGGTCTCGGCGTAGCCGCGCTGCCGCCCGCGATCATCGGGCGCGAGCTGCAAGAAGGCACGCTCGAACTGCTCGACGTCGAGCCTGAATTCCCCGCGCTGCCGCTCGTCGCGACGTACCGCAGCCAGGGGCTGCCGGTCGCCGCGCGTATCGCGGAACTCGCGAGCGAAGTGGCACGCACGATGGCGGCCGCCGCGAACCTCGCGAACCCGGCCGTCGCCGATCGCGTCGAAGCAACGCCCGCGCGCAAGGCGACGGAGGCAAAGAACAGCACATCGGCAAAGGCGAAGCGCCCGCCGAAAACCGCCGCGCCTGCCGCGAAACGCCGTCCGCGCCGCTCATAAGAAAACCTGTTCACCGCGAATTTGTTTTCTTGTTGGACGGGTGCGGACCGTCTTCGGGACACTGGGGTTTCTGACCTACCCGTCTCGAGGCCCCCCGCGATGACCCGCCTTTCCCTTCCGCACGGCCAGCTTTGCGTCTGGACGGATATCGACCCCGCGCACGAAGCCGATTTCAACGCGTGGTACGACCGCGAGCACATGCAGGAACGTGTCGCGATTCCCGGCTTCACGCATGCGCGGCGCTTTCGCGCGACCGACGGCGGCCCGCGCCGATATCTCGCGCTGTACGTGACGGACACGCTCGACGTATTCCGCGGCGACGCGTACCGGCGTGCGTTCACGCAGCAGACCGCATGGTCGCTCGCGAACTTCGAGCGCATGACGGGCACGCAACGGCGCGTCGGCGAGCTGACGATCGAGGCCGGCGACGGCGAAGGCGCCCATCTCGCGCTGTTCGTGCTGCCGCCGGACCGCATCGACGTGCCGCACCTGCGCGCGCGCTTCGCCGCCGCGCTGCACGAACCGGGCATCCACGCCGCGCGGCTCTTCCGTACGTCACCGGACCTGTCCGCGCCGATCGGCGCATCGGCGGCCGCCGGCCCGGCCGCCGATGCGCTCGTGCTGATCGAAGGCAGCGACGCAGCGGCCGCGCGCCGCGTAGCCGCTGCGCTCGCCGGGCACGACGACGTGCGCACCTTCGATCTGCTGTGGCGCGCCGCCGCACCGCTGCCGGCTGCGCATCGCGACGCCCAGGCGGCGGCCGAACCGGCCGCCGTCGTCGCCCCCGCCCTGCCTGCCTGAACGCTGAACGCCCACGCCGGCCCCGCGCTTCATCCCGTCATCCGTCACGACCTGCCCGATACCATGAGCACTCTCGCCCAGCCCGCCGCCCACACGCCCCGCCGTGTCCGCAACAGCCGACTCGCGACCGCGAGCATGATCGGCACGTCGCTCGAGTGGTACGACTTCACGATCTACAACACGCTCGCCGCGCTCGTTTTCAACCATCTGTTCTTCCCGTCGGTCGATCCGCTGGCCGGCACGATCCTCGCGTTCTCGACCTATGCGGTCGGCTACGTGTCGCGCCCGCTCGGCGGCTTCGTGTTCGGCAACCTCGGCGACCGCATCGGCCGCCGCGCGGTGCTGATGCTCACGCTCGTGCTGATGGGCGTGACGACCGCGCTGATGGGCGCACTGCCGACCTATGCGCAGGCCGGCATCCTGAGCCCGATCCTGCTCGTCGCGCTGCGCTTCGTGCAGGGCGTCGCGCTCGGCGGCGAATGGGCCGGCGCGGTCCTGCTGTCGGTCGAGCACGGCGACCAGAAACGGCGCGGGCTGTCCGCATCGTGGACGCAGATCGGCCCGTCGTTCGGCACGCTGCTCGGCACTGGCTGCATCGCGCTCGTCACGCTGTCGACCACGTCCGACACGTTCCTGTCGTGGGGCTGGCGCGTGCCGTTCGCGGCCAGCGCGCTGCTCGTCGCGTTCGGCTTCTGGGTGCGGCGCGGCGTCGACGAAACGCCGCAGTTCGAGCAGCTCGCCGAATCGCACGCAACCGCCGAAGTGCCCGTCGCCGACGTGCTGAAGTACCACTGGAAGCGCCTGCTGATCGCGGGCGGCTCGCGGATCGGCTCGGACGTGCTGTATGCGCTGATCGTCGTGTTCACGCTGACCTACGTGACGACCGTGCTGCACCTGTCGCGCCCCGTCGCGCTGACGGCCGTGATGATCGGCACGGCCTGCAACGCACTCGCGGTGCCGTTCTTCGGCGCGCTGTCGGACCGCTTCGGCCGCCGGCCCGTGTATCTCGCCGGCGCAATCGCCGGCATCGTGTGGGCGTTCGTGTTCTTCACGCTGCTCGATTCGGCGCGCCCCGTGGCGATCGTCGCGGCCGTCGCGATCGGCCTCGTGATCCATGCGGTGATGTATGGCCCGCAGGGCGCGTTCGTGACCGAACAATTCCCGACGCGCGTGCGCTATGCGGGCTCGTCGCTCGCGTACACGCTCGCCGGCATCGTCGGCGGCGGCTTCGCGCCGCTCGTGATCGCCGCGCTGTTCCGGCAGACGGGCACGACGACGGCCGTGTCGTTGTACGTCACCGCCGCGCTCGTCGTCACGTCGATCGCGCTCGTCGCCGCGCGCGAGACCGCGCACCGGCCGCTCGAGGATTGAGCGCCGCCGCCAGCCCAGTCATTCCTTCGCACTTCAAACGGATAACCGCATGCCAACCCTGTCGTTCAACGTGATTTCCCTGCAAGGTGCGCCGGCCGCTGTCGACGCCGACATCGAACGCGTCGTGATCGCCGGCTGGGCCGGCCGCGACCCGGCCGCGATCCAGACGCACATCGACGAACTCGCGGCGCTCGGCGTCGCGCCGCCGTCGACCACGCCGTGCTTCTATCGCGTGTCGTCCGCACTGCTCACGCAGGCGCCGTCGATCGGCGTGCTCGGCGCGCGCTCGGGCGGCGAGATCGAATGCGTGCTGGTGGACAGCCCGGCCGGCACGCTGGTCACGATCGGCTCCGATCACACGGATCGCGAAGTCGAAGCGTACAGCGTCGCCGTGTCGAAGCAGGTGTGCGCGAAGCCGCTCGGCCGCGACGCATGGCGTCATGCGGATGTCGCCGATCACTGGGATGCGCTCGAGCTGCGTTCGTGGCTGATCGCGCACAACGGCGAGCGGCGCGCATACCAGCACGGCGCGGTCAGCGGCCTGCTCGCGCCCGACGCGCTGTGGCGCCGGTTCGACGATCGCCGCACGATGCCCGCGCGCTGCGCGATGTATGGCGGGACCGTCGCCGTGCATGGCGCGATTGCCGCGATGGGCGACGGCGATGCGTTCGAGATGGAACTGCACGATCCGGTGCTCGGACGCAGCCTCACGCATCGCTATGCGGTCGAGGTATTGCCGGTCGTGGCTTGACCGCGAACGGAAAACCGCACGGGACGCGGGCACGACGGCCGTCAGTCGTCGCGCCTGTTCCTACCTGTACGACTCAAAGCAGTGGTAGTCCGGGAAGTTGAACTGCGAGTTGCCGCAGTACAGCACACCTGCGAGGTTGGTACACCCGCTCAATGTGAACATGATTGCCCCCGCAACCGACGCTTTCCAGCCGAAATGCAACATCTCGCCCCCGTTTTCACCTTGTCGGTGTCGACTGACATGATGCGCATCGGACGCACGCGGGTATGTGGAGAATTGTGACCCCGGGCTTCTTCGGTTCGCCGTGACGTGTTTCCGTGCCCGGACGAAACCCGTGCTACCCGCCGTTGCTCACCCGAGACACCCGAGCCCCGCCAGCGTCGCCTCCACCGCCGTATCGAGCGGCGTGACCGGCTCGCGGCCGAGCACCGCGGTCACGCGCGCGTTGTCCATCCGGATCGGTTCGCGCCACAGGTAACGCATCTCGAGCAATTCGCGCAGCGTCGTGACGAACGGCGCAGCCACGTACACGAGCCACCACGGGAAATCGCGCAGCGCCGGTCGCATGCCGTGCCGCTGCGCGACGCGTTGCACGGCCAGCGCCATCTGCATGCCGTCTTCATCCCAATGCCCGCCCAGATGAAAACGCGCGAACGGCTCCAGCGTCTCGCGCCGCTCGATCAGCTCGACCATCACGCGGGCCACGTCCGGCACATACGACCATTGATGGCCGACGCCGCGGCTCGGCACGCTGATGGCGGCGACCGGCCGCCCCGCCTTGACCAGCCCCTGCGAGAACCAGCTGTTGCCGAGTTGCGGCCCGAAGAAATCGCCGGCGCGCACGACGATCGCCGGCACGCCGTGCGCGCTGGCGTCCTGCAGCCGCCGCTCCAGTTCGACGCGGATCGCGCCCTTGCGGGTCGCCGGATGCTGCGGCGCGTCTTCCCGCAGCACCGGAAACGCATCGGCGCCGAAGTTGTAGACCGTGCCCGGCAGCACGACGGTCGCCTGCGCGGCCCGGGCCGCCGCGATCGTGTTGTCGATCATCGGCAGCACCTGCGTGGCCCAGTTCCGGTATCCGGGCGGGTTCACCGCATGCACGATCACGCTGCAGCCGCGGGCGGCGCGCACCACCGCATCACGATCCAGCGCGTCGCCGCGCACCCATGCGATGCCGTCGCGCTCCACGACTTCGGCATCGAGCCCGCGCTTGAGCGCGCGCACCTGCCAGCCCGCATCGCGCAACTGCCGCGCGACTTCCCCGCCGATCCCGCCGCTCGCGCCCAGCACGAGGGCCTGCCGTTGCGTCCCGCCTGCGTTTGCCAACATTGCCGCTCTCCTTGAATGGAACCATCACGACACGCATTCTGGCGCGCCGGTGACTATCAAGGAATTGCCGAACCTGGCAGATCGGCTATACATTTATGTATGACCATCGATCTGAACTGGGAACGCTACCGCACCTTCCTCGCGGTCCTGACGGAAGGCTCGCTGTCCGGCGCGGCGCGCGCGCTCGGCATCACGCAGCCGACGGCCGGCCGCCATGTCGCGGCGCTCGAAGCCGCGTTCGGCCAGACACTGTTCACGCGCTCGCCGTCGGGCCTGCTGCCGACCGAGGCCGCGCTCGCGCTGCGCGGCCACGCGGAGGCGCTGCGCAGCGCGGCGGCCGCGTTCGAGCGCGCGGCGGCCAGCCACGGCGCCGGCGTGCGCGGCATCGTGCGGATCTCGGCCAGCGACGTGATCGCCGTCGAGGTACTGCCGCCGCTGCTCGCGCAGTTGCGGCGCGATCATCCGGGGCTCGTGATCGAACTGGTGCCGACCGACCGCATCCAGGACGTGCTGAAGCGCGAGGCCGACATCGCGGTGCGGATGGCGCCGCCCGCGCAGGACGCGCTCGTCGCGCGGCGCGTCGGCGAAATCGAGGTCGGGCTGTATGCGCGCGACGATTACCTGGCGCACCACGGCGCGCCCGCGACGATCGATGCGCTCGCGCATCACACGCTGATCGGCTTCGATACCGTCACGCCGTTCATTCGTTCGGCGGGGCGCGGCATGCCGCTGTGGAAGCGCGACGCGTTCGCGCTGCGTACCGACAGCAATCTCGCGCAGCTCGCGATGATCCGTGCCGGCTACGGGATCGGTTTCTGCCAGTCGGCGCTCGCGAAACGCGACGCACGGCTCGTACGCGTGCTGCCGGACGCGCTCGGGATGCGGCTGGACACCTGGGTCGTGATGCACGAAGATCTGCGGACCAGCCCGCGCTCCCGGGCCGTGTTCGATGCGCTGGCCAACGGGCTGCGGGCGTATGCGGACGGTGAGGTCGCCGAGTAGAAAGCAGTGGGCGTGAATCGCGCAGGCCGCGCTATTCGTAGATTTTTCCGGCGAACAGGATGTCCGCGATGCGCCGCCAAGGGTTATCGGGCACGTCGTAGAAGCGCAGCCCCTCTTCCGACGCCTCGGCCCAGTCGATCATCGCTTCCAGGTATTCGCCGATCGACCGGTTTTCCCAGCCGAGCGCCGCGTGCGCATACGGCGACAGCGGCACGTCGGCCTCGAGCTGCCGCTCCGTGTGCCAGTCATGGCCGAGCACGCGCAAAAAATGAATCAGCGAACGCTCGTCGACCACGCGCTCCAGCGCATACTGCAGCTTCGCGGCCATCTGGTTCTTCAGTTCGTCGTTCATGCCCATGGCTCCCGACGTGCCGCTCGGTGTCGCGCGGCATGGTTTTACATCAGCAGTTGACGCGACAGCACCTCGCGCGCCTGAGTGACGGTCTCGCGTTCGCCCGGCAACGGCGGCGTCAGCGAAAACACCGCGTCCGGCAGCGGCGGCAGCCGGTATTTCGTGCCGAGCCGCATCAGGCCGTCGCCGATCGCCGACGCGCACAGGCAGCCGACGCCGAGCCCCGCCGCGAGCATCGACTGCAACCCCGCGACGCCCGACGCGCTGTGCACGAGCACGTATGGCGTGTGTTGCTCGTCGAGCGAGCGCACCGCGACCTGATGCATCATGCAGTCGTCCGGCAGCAGCACGAGCGGCAGCGGCTCGGGCAACTGCTCGGCGAGCGCGGGCGACGCGACCCACGACAGCGGTTCGCGCCGCAGCACCCAGCGCGTGTCGGCCGACACCGGCCGGAACGGCCCGCTCGACATGTTCATCACGACGCCGAGATCGATCTGCCCGCGTGCGTGCGCCGCTTCGATCTCCGCGCTCTTCATCGCGCTGACGTGCAGGCTCAACTGCGGGTAGCACTCCCGCAGCCGCGCCAGCATGCCCGCCACTTCATTCGTGCGGTAGTAATCGGTGATCGCGACGCGCAGTTCGCCCTTGATCGCCTGCCCGCGCAGCTCGTCGAACGCGGCCTCGTTCAGCGCGACGATGCGCCGCGCATGCTGCAGCAGCCGCGCGCCGGCCGGCGTCGGCTCGACGCCGCGCTTGCTGCGCACAAACAGCGGCACGCCGGCGCGCGATTCGAGCTTGCGCACCTGCTCGCTGACCGTCGATTGCGACAGGTGCAGCCGCGGTGCAGCGGCCGTCAGGCTGCCGGCATCCGCGACCGCCGCGAAAGTACGCAACTGATCCAGGTCGAAACCGCGCATCGTCGTTCCTCATCCATCGATTAACCCGATGGATGCTACCACTCTTTCCCGCTTTTCCGAACCATGGACGATGCCCAGAATAAGGGGTCAACGGCCTGCTTGCGTCGATCGCCTATCGGGCCCTCATTCTTTGGATCTGCTTTCACCATGACGAACAACACCCTCGCCCCCTGCGCACCAGCCTGCGCGGCCGCCGCGGCGACGCCGCGCAGCCATCATAGCTGGGCGCTCGTGGTCCTGCTGGTCGGCGCCATTCTGCCGCCGCTCGACTACTTCATCGTGAATCTCGCGCTCCCGGCCATTCGCGACGGCATCGGCGCGCACCAGGCCGAGTTGCAGCTCGTCGTGTCGGCCTATGCATGCGCGAACGCGGTCGTCCAGATCACCGGCGGGCGGCTCGGCGACCTGTACGGACGCAAGCGCATGTTCATGATCGGCATGGCCGGCTTCGTGCTCGCGTCGACGCTGTGCGGGCTCGCCGACAACGGCACGGTACTCGTCGGCGGCCGCGTGCTGCAGGGCCTGTTCGCCGCGATCCTCGCGCCGCAGGTGCTCGCGACGATCCGCAGCGTGTTCAGCCCGCAGGAACAGGTGCGCGTGATGGGCTTCTACGGGTTCGCGTTCGGCCTCGCGGCCGTGATCGGCCAGCTTGGCGGCGGCGCGCTGATCAGCCTGCATCCGTTCGGGCTCGGCTGGCGCGCGATCTTCCTCGTCAATCTGCCGATCGGCATCCTGGCGCTGATCGGCAGCTGGCGCTTCATCCCGGAAAATCGCGCGCCGCGCGGCCAGCGCATCGACGTGCCGGGTACGGTGCTGATGTCGCTGTTCCTGCTGATGCTCGTGTACCCGCTCACGCATGGTCGGGAAGCCGGCTGGCCGCTGTGGATGATCGCGTGCGGCGTCGGCGCGCTGCCGATGCTCGGCGCGCTGCTGGCGGTCGAAGCGCGCCGGCTCGCGCGCGGCCACGATCCGCTGCTCGACGTGCGGCTGCTCCGCAACCCGGTCGTCGCGCTCGGGCTCCTGCTCGCGTTCCTGTTCTACACGCTGAGTGCGTTCTTCCTGAGCTACGGGATCTATCTGCAGGGCTGCCTGAACTGGTCGCCGCTCGCGTCCGGGTTCGCGATCCTGCCGCTCGGGCTCGGTTTCCTCGCGAGCCCGCTGCTGACGACGCGCCTCGTCGCCCGCTTCGGCGGGTATCGCGTGCTCACGCTCGGCTTCGCGATGCTCGCGGCCGGCGTCGCGATCGCCGCCGCGCTCGCCCGCGACGGCGCGCCGGGGCCCGGCTTCTATGCGGGCATCGCGGCGATCGGCATCGGGCAAGGGCTCGTGCTGCCGTCGGTCGTGCGGATCGTACTCGCGGAAGTCGATGCGGCCCGCGCGGGAGTCGCGTCCGGGATGGTCAGCGCGATGCTGCAGATCGGCGCGGCGGTCGGCGCCGCGACGATCGGCGGCGTGTTCTTCGCGCGGCTCGGCGTGCATCCGGCCGCGCTCGATTACGTGCAGGGCTTCAGGGCGTCGATGTTCACGCTGACAATCGTGCTGCTGGGCTGCGTCGCGCTGTCGATGGCGCTCGGGCCGCTGCATCGGCGGCTGCATGCGGATGCGTGACGGCTGACGTGCGGCGGTGCCGACACCGTCAGTCCAGGCCCGGAAACGGGCATGGCGCATGCGCGGCGTGGCGGCTCGCCGGCCTCCTCCGTTTCATCGGTGAGGCTCGCGCTGTGCATGCCGCGCCTCCCATTCGGCCAGTTCGACGCGATAGCGCGCGAGCGCTTCGTCGTAAAGATCGAAGACGCACGGCGAGCAACCGCTGTTGCAGCAGTCTTCCAGTTCGGGTTGGACAGGCGGGGTCGGGCGGGGATCGTCGACGGAAGGATCTCCGGAAGCTTGGTTCGGCACGGCGTGGTCCGGTAATGTGGAGTGGTCAGTATAGGGCGATCCGGGCCGCCGCCGCGTTCGGCAGGCCGGGCGGGTCGCCGATGAACGCATCCGTCATGGCGCGATCGCCGCATGCGGCACGCCGCTGCGCTCGCCCATTTCGACCCACAGGAGCCGCACGATGGCCGAAGCCGTGAATCCCCCGGAAGTCTGGGCGCCGTTCGGCGCGTTTTCGATGGCCGTGATCCAGGGCGACGGGCGGATCGTGCATCTGAAGGGACAGGTCGCGCTCGACCGAGACGGGCAGCCAGTCGGCGCCGGCGACATGCGCGCCCAGGTCCGGCAAACGCTCGACAACATCCGCGACGTGCTGGCCGCGCTGGGCGGGCAGTTGCGCGACGTGATCTCGCTCGTCCATTACGCCACCGACATCGATGCGTTCATGCAGGCCGGCGACATCCGCAAGACCTACTTCGCCGAACCCTATCCGGTGACGACGACCGTCCAGGTCGAACGTCTCTACCATCCCGACCTGCTGATCGAGATCGCGGCCATCGCCGAGATTCCGCTGGCGCGGTTTCGTCGGCCCGAGAGCGCCGCGTGAGAGGCATCGGCCGTGTGCAAACGCACGCCGGCCGCTGCCTCGAGATCGCAGCCATCGCCGAGATTCCGCTAGCGCGGCTTCGTCGGCCCGAGAGGGCCGTGTGAAAAGCATCGGGCCTGCGTAAAAACGCGCGCCGGTCACGGCTTTCCCGACCGGCGCGCGCGCTTGCCTGCACCCGCTCGCTTACTTCGCCGGCGCGCCCGGCTTCACCGCTCCCGGCTTGTCGGCCAGCGGCTGCCACGCGGCGCCGAGCGAATACCAGTCGACGCGGCGCGTGAGCGTCATGATGCCGGCAAGGATCGCAAACAGCAGCAGCGAACCGAGCATCAGCGCATTGTCTTCCGACAGCAGCAGCCCGTAGAGCGCCGCGTACAACATCGCAAGCAGCACGGTGAACGTCGCGCCGCGCTTCACGCTGTGCAGCACGAACGACAGGTAGAAGCCGAGCAGCCCGATGCATGCGCCGCTTGCCGCGAGATACGCATAGCCGAACGCAATATGCTCGGACAGGCTCAGCAACAGCAGGAAGAACAGCGCGAGCGACAGGCCGACCAGCGTGTACTGGATCGGGTGAATGCGCAGCCGCTTCACGAGCTCGTACATGAAGAAGCTCGCGAACGTGAGCATCACGAACAGCGCACCGTATTTCGTCGCGCGTTCGGCCTGCAGATAGACGTTCACGGGTTCGATCACCGATACCGACGCCATCTCGATCTCGCCCCCGCCGTTGCCGGACGCCACTTGCTCGCGCGCCTTCGTGTTGAATGACGTCACGTGCCAGTTACTGACGAAGCCGCGCGCATCGATCGTGCGCTCCGCCGGCAGGAACTCGCCGCCGAAGCTCGGGTGCGGCCACGTCGATTTCAGCGAGAAGTCGTTCTGGTCGCCCACCGGCGCGAACGCGACCGATTCGGCGCCCGCCAGCGGCAGGCCGATGCTGAACGGCACGACCGTCGCGCCGGCGTTTGCGTCCGCCAGCGCCGTGAGATCGACGTTCGCATGCACGCCCTGGCGCAGGCTGTCGAGCCGCGTGCCCTGCTCCACGTCGATCCGCTTGCCGCCGATGCGCAGGTCGGGCTGCGCCTTCAGCCCCCGCAGGTCGCCGATGCCGAGCGCGACGTATGCGCCGTCGATCTTGAAGCTCACGTGGCCGTCGGCCTCCGGCAGCTTCTTCAGGTCCGGCAGCGGCAGTGTGCCCGTGATCCGGCTGTCGAGCCCGTACACGAGCGCTTTATGGATACCGCGATAGCGCACGCTGACCGACAGCGTGCCGTCGACCTTCAGCGTCTTCGGGAACACGAGCAGCCGTTTCGTCTCGCTTTTCAGGCTGGTTTTCGCCTTGCCGCCGGCCCGCGCGTCGTCGCTCACGCGCGTGACTTCCGTGTAACGGACGACGAGCACCGGCCCCGTCACCGTCTGCGGCCCCGCGTAGCTCGCCCAGATGCTCTGCAGCGCACTCTGCCGGTAATCGGCGCGTTCCCGCACGATGCTCTGGACCATCTGCAGCGGGATCAGGATCGCCAGCGCGAGAAACGCGGTGATCATGGACTTGAACAACAGGACTCGATTCATTGCTGGCAGGTACCGGAGTGGAAGGTACGTTCAGCATGAGCGGCCCCGGTGAAGGGCGATTGAAGCCGGCGTGAAGCGAATGTGTGGCGAGCGTGAAGCGCGGTCAGCCGGCCGACGGCAGCGTGAGCGTCGCGCACGCGCCGCCTTCCGCGCGGTTCGCGAGCGCGATCTGGCCGCGATGCAGCATCGCGACTTCGCGGACGAAACACAGCCCGAGGCCCGTGCTGCGATCCTGTCCGTCGGGCCGCGGCAGCGAATAGAAGCGTTCGAACACGCGCGACAGCGCATAGTCGGGCACGCCGGGGCCGTCGTCGTCGACGCGCACGACCGCGACGTGCGCCCGCCCCGCCGGCTGCCGCTCGAGCGCGATCCGGATCGTGCTGCCTTGCGGCGCGAAATCCAGCGCGTTGTCGAGCAGGTTGCCGAGCGCCTGCCGCAGCAGGAACGGATCGCCGTCGACGACCGCCGGATCGGCCGCATCGTTCGCATCGATCCGCAGGCTCACGCCGCGCTGCCGCGCGCGCGGCTCGATATCGTCGACGAGCTGTTCGAGCACCGGCCGCAGCGCGACCGGCTCGTGCACCGACAGGCGCTGCTTCTGCTCGACCTCGGCCAGCGCGAGCAGCTTGCGGATCATCTGTTCGAGGCGGCCGGCCTGGCGGCGGATGTTCTCGGTGAAGCGCCGGCGGTTCGCGACCGGCATGTCTTCCTGCAACAGTTCGGCCGCACCACTGATCGCGGCCAGCGGGCTTTTCATCTCGTGCGTGAGCGTGTGGATGTAGGTTTCGACGTACTGGCGGTCTTCGAGCCGCTGATGCATGCTTTCCACCGCGCGCCCCAGTTCGGCCAGTTCGTTCGCGCCCTGCAGCGGCATCGGTGCGCGCTCGCCGGCCGCAATCGCGCGCGCATAGCGCTGCAGGCGCCGCAACCCGAGCACCAGCCACCACGTGCACGCGGCGCCGATCAGGATCGCGCCGCCCATCAGCAACGCGCCGTACAGCATGATCTTGCGCTGGCTGCGCGCGATGAACGGCGCGACCGTCTGGTTCGGTTTCGCGATCGTCAGCACACCGATGATCTCGTTGCCGCGCCGGATCGGCGCCGCCACGTGCATCACGGTGCTGCCGTCGTCGTTCGGATCGCTGCGCGTGCTGCGCGCGCCGTATTCGCCGCGCAGCGTCCGGTACACGTCGTTCCAGCGCGAATAGTCCTGCCCGAGCGCGCTGCCGGACGAGTCGTAGCGCACGATGCCGTGCGCGTCGGTGATGTAGAGGCGGTAGCCGATCGCGTTCTTCTGGATACCCCACACGTTCGCGCTGACCGGGCGCTCGTGCAGTTTCCCGAGCTGCCGCGCGAATGTGCCGTCGGCAATGCGCCCGTTCGCCATGTCGTCGGCCGCCAGCGTCGCCAGTACCTGCGCGGTATCGACGAGCGTGTCCTCCATCGCTTCGCGCACGCCGGGCTTCACCTCCTGCACGAACACGCGCAGCGTGATCAGCGCGGCCAGGCCGACGATCAGGAAAAAGCCGAAGAAGATGCGCAGGCCGATATGCATGGGCGGTGCCGCTCGTTACGGTTGCAGCGAATAACCCATGCCGCGATGCGTGCGGATCGGGTCGCGCTCGGGATCGATCGCGCGCAGCTTGGCGCGCAGCGTCTTGATGTGCGTGTCGACCGTGCGGTCGGCCGAATCGAGCGCCTCGTGCCACACGAGATCCATCAATTGTTCGCGCGAGTAGATGCGCCCCGGATGCCGGACCAGCAGCACCATCAGCCCGAATTCGTAGCGCGTGAGGTCCAGCGCGTGGCCGAGCCACGACACGCGCGCGCCGTCGGTGTCGAGCGTGAAGCCGGAGGCGACCGGTGCCGGCGCGTCGGCCGAAGCGGGTGCGGGCGCCGGTTCCGGTGCGGCCGTCCGGTGAAAGCGGCGCAGGATCACGCGGACCCGCGCGGCCAGTTCGCGCGGCGAAAACGGCTTGACGACGTAATCGTCGGCGCCGATCTCGAGCCCGACGATCCGGTCGATCTCGTCGTGCCGCGCGGTCAGGAAGATCACCGGAATATCGGTGAACGTGCGCAGCCGCCGGCATACCTCGAAGCCGCTGAGGTCCGGCAGGCCGACATCGAGCACCACGAGATCGACATGCGTGTCGCGCAGGCGGTCGAGCGCCGCCTGCGCGAGCGTGCAGTGGACGGTCTGCATGCCGTCGGTGCCGAGGGCATAGACGATCGTGTCCGCGATCGCCTGTTCGTCTTCGACGATCAGGATGGTGGGCTGAGTCATGGTCTCAGGTTCGGGTCTCGGGTTCCGGCCGTGCAAGCCGGTGCGACATTGTACGCACGGCCGAACCCGGCGAGCCTTCCTCCGGCGTACTACGCGACGCGGCCGCTCACCGGAATCGACGCACCGGTGATCGCCTGCGCGTCGGCCGACAGCAGGAATCCGATCGTCGCCGCGAGTTGTTCGGGGCGGACCCAGCGCGAGAAGTCGGCGTCGGGCATGTCCTTGCGGTTCGGCGGCGTGTCGATGATGCTCGGCAGCAGCGCGTTCACGGTCACGCCGCGATCGAGCAGTTCCGCCGCCAGCGCCTCGGTGAGCCGCGTGACGCCCGCCTTCGCGGCCGCATACGCGCCCATCCCCGCGCCGGCCTTGAACGCCGCGCCCGCGCCGATGTTGACGATGCGGCCGGCCTGGCTCGCCACCAGGTACGGCAGCGCGGCCTTCGACGCGTTCAGCGCCGTCTTCACGTTCAGTTCGTACATGCGGTCCCACGTGGCGGCATCGCCGTCGGCGATCGTCTGCCACACGAATGCGCCGGCGATGTTCAGCAGCGCGTCGACCCGGCCGAATTCGCGGTTGACCGGTGTCGAGCGCCTGCACGGCGGCCTCGCGGATCGACGAGA
>NZ_BCPO01000116.1:0-30239 GCF_016586105.1 Burkholderia sp. E168m15 | reverse complement strand
ATCGGCCGGCACGCCGGGCAGCGTCTGCGCCGCCGGCGCCGCGCCGCGGCCGATCAGCGCGACGCGTGCGCCGCGCTCGCCGAGCCACGCGGCCGTCGCGACGCCCAGATGACCGAAGCCGCCGGTGATCGCGACTGCCTTGCCTTTCAGGTCGTGTTCCATCGATGTGTTCTCCTGGATCGAGGGTGATGGGATGAAATGCCGACAGCGTAGCGCCGTTCACGCGTTCGTGCGCACGGGATGAAGGTGCGGCAGCGCGGTTCCTCGGTCGTTTCGCTTCGGTTGCCCGGGCGACAGCCCGGCGGCTGCGCCACGAAACGGATCGCGGTCCACACGCACGCGCCGCGGGCCATCGCAACGTCGCGGGCGAGGTGGGCTGCCGAGGGCGTCGGCGAGCCGATGCGCCGCGACACCACATGCCCGGCCCGACCAGCGCGCCAACCGACGGACGGGCATAATGCGCGATGCCCGCCCGGCGCGGCAAGCGGCACGACAGCTGGCTTGCTCGACAGCCTGCACCGCCGCCGCCCACTCGCCACCCGAACCTCAACCCGTCAATCCCATGCAAGTACTCGTCATCGGAACCGGCAAGCTCGCCAACGAGTTGCTCGGCTCGCACAAGCTCGACCCGGCCACCTACCGCGTGATGCCTTGGTCGGACACCACGCGAACCGACGCCCGGTCGATCGTCGTCCATGCCGGTTCCGGCCGCGAACTCGCCGCCGCGATCGCGTTCTGCCAGGCCACCGCGTCGCCGCTCGTCGAGCTGTCGACCGGCTCCGACCTCGAAACCGGGACGTACGGCTTTCCGGTCGTGCTGTGTCCGAACACGAACATCCTGATGCTCAAGTTCATGAGCATGCTGGAAACCAGCGGCCACCTGTTTCGCGACTGCGAGATCAGCGTGACCGAGTCGCATCAGGCCGGCAAGACGTCCGTCCCCGGCACAGCCGTCGGCATCGCCGCGTCGCTCGGCGTGCAGCCGGCAGACATCCGCTCCGTGCGCGACCCGGCCGTGCAGCGCAGCGAATTCGCCATCGCCGACGATCAGCTCGGCCGCCATGCGGTTCACCGGATACGCATCGACGACGGTGCATGCAGCCTGCAGTTCGAATCGCGCGTATCCGGCGAGACGCCTTATGCGGACGGCGTATCGCGCATCGTCGAGGCCGTGCGGCAGCACGATCTCGAGCATCGCCGCTATTCGATCGTCGAATTCATCCGCAACGGCTGGCTGTAGTCAGGGCGGCGGCGCGCGGCACGGCCCGCGGCGGCCCGGTACGCGCGCCTATGCCGCCACAGCGTCGCTGCAGCCCTGCGAACCGCCCCTCGCTATCGTTCTCCGAGCACCGCCCCGCTCTCCGGCAAAGTCGCCCCGCCATCGACGACGATCGTCTGCCCGGTGATGTACGCCGCGTCGGCCGACGCGAGAAACAGCATCGCGTTCGCGATGTCCTCCGGCTCGCCCATCCGCGCGAGCGGAATGTCGTGCGCGATCTGCGCCGCGACCGACGCGTCGCCGAGATTGCCGGCCGCCGGCGTGCGAATCATCCCCGGTTCGACGCCGTTGACCGTCACGTTGCGGCGCGCCAGCTCCAGCGCCGCCGCCCGGATGAAGCCGTTCACGCCGGCCTTCGACGCCGCGTAATGCGCAAGCCCCGGATAGACGACGCGCGGCCCCGTCACCGACGACGTGACGAGCAGCCTGCCGGCCCCCGCCCGCTGGAATGCCGGCAACGCGGCCTGCGCGAGCCAGAACAGCGCCGACAGGTTGACCGACAGCGTGCGATCGAGCGTCGGCTCGTCGATCTGCATGAACGGCGTCAACGGAAAATACGCGGCATTGTGGATCACGACATCGAGTCGGCCGCCGTCGCGCTCGACTGCCGCGACGAGCGCATCCAGGTCGCCCCGGCTCGCGGCATCGACCCGATACGCGCGTGCGTCGCCGCCCGCGCTGGCCAGCGCGTCGGCCTGCGCGGCTGCCGCGTCGCCGTTCAGGTCGGCCACGGCGACGAACGCGTCGGATTCTGCGAAACGGCGCGCGATCGCCGCGCCGATTCCTTGCGCGGCGCCCGTGACGAGCACGACACGGCCGCCGAAATCCGCCCGCAGGCGACCGCTGCCCGGCACGGCAGTCATCGCTGCGCCTCGCCGCCGGGCGGGTACACGGTTTCGTTCAGCACTTGCGCGTAAGCGCCGATCTGGAAATTCGACAGCGTGCCGAAATCGCCGCCCTGATAGCCGAAGATCTTGCCGTCGGTCTTGCGCTGCGCGAGGTCGATCAGCACGACGCCGAGCGTCGGCACCACTTTCTCGCGCCACACGAACAGATACAGCTCGTCCGCCATCTTGAAGTAATGGCAGCGGTCGACATCGGCCAGCCCGCCTTCGACGCCTTGCAGGCACTGCCACGCGTAGAAATTCTCGTTCAGGTAGATGTGCTCGTAGCATTCGGTCGGGCTGTAGCGGTACATCGTCCGCTTGCCGATCAGCTCGTGCGTGGGCGCATGCAACGGCCCCGGCTGCGCGTGGCCGCCGAGCGTGCCGTGCCGGAATTGCACGTCGACGGCCGTCAGCGGCAGCCCGCGCGCGACGCGCGTGAACGCATCGATGCGCGTGTCGGCTTCCGTCGGCAGCGTACCGACGACCGACGTCCACACGCCGGTGTCCAGATCGATCACGAGGCTGACCGACGTCGCCCGAGCAGTGACATCGATGTAGTCGACGAAGTACAGTCCATCGCGCAGCCGCGTCACGCGGCACGGCGCGCGGCCGCCCGTATCGCTCGCCGCATCGCGCCACTGCAGCGCATCCGGCTCGAACGTATAGACGCGCCACGCGCCCGATGCGTCGCCAAGCGCCAGCGTCCGCCCGACGAGTGCGTCGACGGGGGCGAGGATGTTCGCCTCCGGCGCGAAGCCGTCCGCGAGCGCGCCAACCTGAATGAATACCGGGTCCTGTCGTTCCACCTGCCGTCTCCCATGCAGCTTCAGGCCCGGCGGGCCGTGTACGCTGCCGATGTGCACATGGTGCCGGCTGCACGCGCCGCGCGATATCCGCCAAAAGGATGAAGGGCGCGCGGCGCCGGAACGCGCTAAAGTGCACGTGATCCGCGCCGCGACCGGCGCGAGGAGCGCACATGCACCGTGTCACCCACTATCGACGCACCGGCGAAGGCATCGAAGCGATCAGCCTCGAATCCGACCGCGCGTTTCCGCGCCACGCGCACGACGAATTCGGGGTGGGCGTGATCGTCAGCGGTGCGCACCGGTCGTGGAGCGGTCGCGGGCAGGTCGACGCGCTGGCGGGTGACGCGATCATGGTCAATCCCGGCGAGATGCACGACGGCTCGCCGCTCGAGGCCGGCACCGGCAGGCGCTGGCGGATGCTGTACCTCGCGCCCGGGCTGGTCGCGGGCGTCGCCGCGGAAGAAGGCCTCGGCGGCGTCGAGCTTGCCCATCCGGCCGTGCGCGACGCGCGGCTCACGGCCGCCGTCGGTCGGCTGCATGCGCGCATCGTCGCAGGCGAAACCCCGCCGCTGGCCCGCGACGAAGCGCTCGTGATGCTCGTCGCCGGTTTGCTCGCCCGGCACGCGAACCGCACGCTGCCGGCGGCCGGCGTCGCGCCGGCCGTCCGCGTCGCGCGGGAGCGGCTCGATGCAGCGCCGGCTGCTCCCGTGTCGCTCGCCGAGCTGGCCGACCTGAGCGGCGTCAGCCGCTTCCAGTTGCTGCGCGGCTTTGCGCGCGAGCTCGGCATCACGCCGCACGCCTATCTGGTTCAGTCGCGCACGCGGCTGGCGCGCGCGCTCCTGGCCAGCGGCCTGCCGATCGCCGATGCCGCGGCCGAAGCCGGCTTCGCCGATCAGAGCCACCTGACGCGTGCGTTCGCACGCCAGTTCGGGATCACGCCGGGGCGGTTCACGCAGGCAGGATAATCAACGCATCGCCCGCGCAGTGCAGAGCTACCGGGCGCAGTGCATTCAAAGGCGGTTGCTACCTCGACGGCAGCCACGACCTATTGCGTCAGGGCCTGTCGACGGCGCACCGCATTCAATGCCTCTCGCGCTGCAATTTCGTTCAAGACGCGCCCCGCCGCCATACGCGACGATGCGACGCATGAAGACACGACTGATTGGCTATCTCTATCTCGCCGCCGCGATGGCGGGCGTCGGCAGCACCGTCATCGCGAGCCGTCTCGCGGCCGGCGGCCTGCCGCCGTTCGCGGCCACAGCGCTGCGCTTCCTGATCGCGACCCCGCTGCTGTTCGCGCTGATGCGCGCGCAGCACATGTGCTGGCCGCGCATTTCCGCACGCGACGCCGTGCTACTCGTCATCCAGGCGGCGGCGGGCGGCGTCGGCTATACGGTGCTGCTGATCAGCGGCACGAAACTGTCGTCGCCGCTCGATGCGGGTGTGATGCTCGGCACGCTGCCGGCCATGTCGACGCTGATCGCGGCCGTCGTGCTGCGCGAGCGGCAGACGCCGCGCGACTGGCTGGCCGCCGCGCTCGCCACGGCCGGCGTGCTGTTCGTCACGTTCGCGCCGGGCCACGCGATGCCGTCGCTGCAAACACTTGCCGGCGATGCGCTGGTGCTGGCGGCCGTCGCATGCGAAGCGGTCTTCATCCTGCTCAACCGACGGCTTGCCGCACCGGTCCCGCCGCTCGCGCTCTCCACCGCGATGTCGGGCCTCGGCTTCGTGCTCGCACTCGTGCCGGCCGCGTTCGAATGGCAAGCAGTGGCGAGCGGCTGGACCGTCGGCGCCGTATCGGCGATCGTCTACTACGCGTTGATTCCGACCGTGCTCGGCTACCTGTGCTGGTATGCGGGTTCGGCCCGCACGAGCGGCACCGAGGCGGCCCTGTTCACGGCGGTCGCGCCGGTTTCGGCCGTGCTGTTCGCGGTCGCACTGTTCGGCGAAACGCTGACCGGCACGCGTGTCGCGGGCATCTCGCTCGTCGTCGCCGGCATGCTCGTCGGCGCGACGCGACGGCGCGAGCCGCCTGGCGCATCACGCGCTACGCTCGCCGCGCGGACCGCCATCGACTGACTCGCGCGTTCATTGCCTCGCGGCGAAAAGGGCTCCGGCACCCTGCCGTCGCATCGCCTGCCGATCGCCACCTTTCCGCGATGCAGCCGGCGACTGTAGGAATGTGTCCTCGCACCGCAAAACCGTTGCGCACGGCTGCGCAAGATGCAATATTCGCGTGGCCACACCCTTTGACAACCATCGAACAACAATCCGCCAAGCAATGAACAGGAAGGAAGCCAAAACAAGAATCGCGGTGCTGCTGTCCGCGGGAACGAGGAAGGCCGACACATTGGCCGAACTGTCCGGACAGGGGCTCAAGGATCGCGTGCTCGCGCACCTGATCGCATCGCGCCCGGACCCCGAACGCTGCCGCAAGAACAAGGTGCACGTCCGGATCCTGATCGCGCTCGGCATCGCCCAGTTGGTCATCAGCCTGATGCTTGCGTATTACTTCTTCGTATCCGGTGCCGGCAACGTCCTCGTCACCGTCTTCCTTGCGCTGACCGTGCCGCTGTCGCTGCTGTTCATCTGGGGCTTCGCGACCCATCGGGTGGGCGCATATCACGCGTTCATCGTGCTGTCGCTGCTGCAGATACCGAAGGCCGTCGCCGATCTCGGGCGCGATCCGGCGGCCGCGCTGCCGAGTCTCGCGATCACGGTCGTGCTGGTCGGTTACGTGTGGTTCGTCCGCACCCGGTTGTTCCCCGACTACGGCTGGTTCACGCCGCGCAAGGTCGAAGGCCGCTACGCGTTCGTGGAACGCGCCTGACGCCACCGGCATCGACCCGCGCGTAAAAAAAGGCGCCGAGCCTCCCCGCAATCGCGGGAAGGCCGGCGCCTTCTGCATACCGGAACCGGTCGGCTTACTTGGCCTTTTCAGCCGAATCGCTGATCGCCTGGCCGCCCTTCGAAATGTCCTGGCCCACGCCGGCGACCGTATTGCAACCGGCGAGCGCCGCGGTCACCACCAGCAGCATTGCAGCAATCGTACGCGTCATTCTCATTCTCCTTCGAATCAACATGCCCATTCGGGCGAATCGTGTGCGGCTGGCGCCCGGCACGCTGCCGGACACGGGGCCTGACCTGATTATACGGAGACGCAGGCCGCGCGCCAGTACGGCTCCGCCGAGTGTCATACGCACCACACCGCGCATGCGCGCAGATTTTTCTTGACTTCATTGCGGCAGGAACTAATATACGCACCGCGTATATTTTCCGCCCAGGAGCCGCCGATGACCGTTCCCCAGCAAGCCTTCCTCCGCGACGCGATGCGCCGCCTCAACATGACCCGCGAGGCATTCGCGAATCGCATCGGCGTCAGCCGGCGCGCGCTGGATACCTGGCTGCTTCCGGACGATTCGCAGGAATCGCGCGGGATGCCCGAGATCGTCGAACGCTTCGTGTCCGAAATCGTCGAGCGCTCGGCACCGGATGGCGAGAACTATACGCAAAGCGTAGATAAACAAGGGCTCGCGAAGCAATTCCTGTTCGAAGGCAAGCCGCAACTGATCTCCGTCGACCAGTTCTCGCGGGATTCGGTCGAGGCGCTGTTCCGCGTGGCCGATGTCATGCAGCCGATCGCGCGCCGCCACAAGATTTCGCGCGTGCTCGAAGGTGCGGTGCTCGGCAACCTGTTCTTCGAGGCCAGCACGCGCACGCGCGTGTCGTTCGGCGCGGCCTTCTGCCGGCTCGGCGGCTCGGTGTGCGATACGACGGGGTTCACGTTCTCGTCGATGGCCAAGGGCGAATCGATCTACGACACGAGCCGCGTGATGGCTGGCTACGTCGACGCGCTCGTGATCCGCCATCCGGAAAAAGGCTCGGTGGCCGAATTCGCGCGCGCGACCAACCTGCCGGTGATCAACGGCGGTGACGGCCCCGGCGAGCACCCGAGCCAGGCGCTGCTCGACCTCTATACGATCCAGCGCGAGTTTTCGCGACTCGGCAAGATAGTCGACGGCGCGCACATCGCGCTGGTCGGCGACCTGAAATACGGCCGCACCGTGCACTCGCTGGTCAAGCTGCTCGCGCTGTACCGCGGGCTGAAGTTCACGCTCGTGTCGCCGCCGACGCTCGAGATGCCGACGTACATCGTCGAGCAGATCGCGACGAACGGCCATGTGGTCGAGCAGACCAACGACCTCGCGGCCGGGCTGCGCGGCGCGGATGTGGTCTACGCGACGCGAATTCAGAAGGAGCGCTTCACCGACGAGTCGTTCGAAGGCTATACGCCGGATTTCCAGATCAACCAGGCGCTGGTCGACGCGGTGTGCAAGCCCGACACGCTGATCATGCACCCGCTGCCGCGCGACAGCCGGCCCGGCGCGAACGACCTGTCGGTCGACCTGAACCGCGACCCGCGTCTCGCGATCTTCCGGCAGACCGACAACGGCATTCCGGTGCGGATGGCGATCTTCGCGGTACTGCTGGGTGTCGAGAATCTCGTCCAGCATTCGATGCGCGACGCGACGTGGCGCCCGCCGGCATACCTCGGGCCGGAAGACGCGGTGTTTCACGGGATCGACTGACCTGCGGCCGGTGTCGCGCGCCTGAACGCGGGATTGCGTCAGTTCAACGGCCACGCGCAGACATCACGCACCCAACGCGCCGGCTTGCACGGCGCGTTGTCATTTTCGGCGCCGGTAACAACGTGACGGCGCCTAACCCGGCGTCAGGCGGTCCAAGGGTCGATCACACGCAGGCCTGCTGCCTCGAACGGCGCGACGTCGCGCGTGGCCACCTTGGCATTTTGCAGTCACTCGGCGCCCCGCGACGCAACCACTCTAGTCCCACCGCCCAGCCCTTCATACTCGGCCAATCGGCCATCCTTCCCCGCCCCACAAGCCTTCGACCACCCCGCAACATTCGTCAACACTTCCCTTACAAACGAGAACAAGAACGCTTCTCATTTAACAGGAAATTACATAGAATGCCGCCTGAAAACAAATCGTAATAATTCCCGGCGGCGTGCACATTTCCGCATCGCAGTGCCTCCGGGGCCACACCACGAGGTCGAAGCGCACCATGAAATCCCGTCCGGACGAGCTGAAGCTCGGTAAGTTCACCACCTTGTGCAGCGTGCTCGCCGCGAGCCCCGCGTTCGCCGACGGTACGCCGCCCGCGGCGCCCGCCAGCACCGAAGGCCACCTCGCGCCGATCGAGATCCAGGGCAAGACCGAGCACAGCTACAAGGCCGACTTTTCCGCTTCCGCGAAATTCACCGCGCCGCTCGTCGACACGCCGAAATCCGTCACCGTGATTCCGCAGGAACTGATCCAGAGCAGCGGCGCGGCGACGCTGACCGAAGCGCTGCGCACCGTGCCCGGCATCACGTTCGGCGCCGGCGAAGGCGGCAACCCGCTCGGCGACCGTCCGTTCATTCGCGGCTACGACACGCAGGGCAGCATGTTCGTCGACGGCATGCGCGACACGGGCGCCACCACGCGCGAGATCTTCAATACCGAACGCGTCGAGATCACGAAGGGTTCCGACGGCGCGTACGGCGGCCGCGGCGGCGCCGGCGGCAGCATCAACCTGATCACGAAGGCCCCGCACCTCGGCACGACGGCCGCCGCGAGCGCGGGCCTCGGCACCGACCGCTATCGCCGCTTCACCGCCGACGGCAACTGGCAGTTCGCCGAGCACGCCGCGTTCCGCCTGAACCTGATGAGCCACAACAACGACGTCGCCGGTCGCGATGCCGTCAACAACGAGCGCTGGGGCGTCGCGCCGTCGATCGCGTTCGGCCTCGGCACGCCGACGCGCGTGACCGCGAGCTACTACCACCTGCAGACGGACGACATGCCCGACGGCGGCATCCCGTACTTCTACACGACGTCGAACAAGCCCGCGAACGTCGGCACGATCTATCCGGCGCCCGTCGATCGCCACAACTTCTACGGCCTGATCGACCGCGACTTCCGCAAGACCACGTCGGACATCAGCACGATCAAGATCGAGCACGACATCACGCCGAACCTCACGGTGCGCAACACCACGCGCTACACGGAATCGACACAGGACTACATCTGGACGCAGCCGGACGACAGCCAGGGCAACGTGGTGAACGGCAAGGTCTGGCGCCGCAACAACAACCGCAACAGCTCGATCAACAGCCTCGCGAACCTGACCGAGCTGTTCGGCGAATTCCGCACGGGCCCGTTCAAGCACAGCTTCACGACCGGTATCGAGCTGTCGCGCGAATGGGGCAAGCGCGATTCGTACACGGTCGCGACCGACAAGGGCACGATCTGCCAGAAAGGCATCGGCGCCGCGTCGGGCTACAACTGCACGAGCCTGTGGTCGCCGAACCCGAACGATCCGTGGGCCGGTTCGATCACGCGCAACAACGACTACGCGCATGCGCGCACCACGACGAAGTCGATCTACGGCTTCGACACGATCGAGATCACGCCGCGCTGGCAAGTCAACGCCGGCGTGCGCGTCGACGACTACTCGACCCGCTTCACCGATACCAAGGCGAATGGCGGCAAGACCTATACGCGCGACGACACGCTCTTCAACTGGCAGGCCGGCCTCGTGTTCAAGCCCGCGCAGAACGGCAGCATCTACGCGTCGTATGCGACCTCGTCGACGCCCGCCGGCATGATGCTCGGCGAAGGCAGCGAAACGCAGTCGCTCACGCCGGGCCGCGGCGGCGTCGGCCCGAACGCCGATCAGCTTTCGCCGGAAAAAAACCGCAGCATCGAGCTCGGCACGAAGTGGAACGTGCTGAACGACAAGCTGTCGCTGACGGCCGCGCTGTTCCAGATCGACACGACCAACGCACGCGTGACGCTGCCGAACAACCAGTACGCGATGGTCGGCAACAAGCGCGTGCAGGGTCTCGAGCTCGGCCTCGCCGGCCAGATCACGAAGCAATGGCAGGTGTTCGGCGGCTACACGTACATGAAGAGCCAACTGCGCGACAACGGCAAGGACGCCGCGAACAACGGCAACCGCTTCCCGAACACGCCGAAGCACAGCCTGACGATGTGGTCGAACTACGACGTCACGCCGAAGTTCACGGTCGGCGGCGGCGCGTTCTATATGTCGGAAGTATTCGGCGATCCCGCGAACCTGCGCGCCGTGCCGTCGTACTGGCGCTTCGACGCGATGGCGCAGTACCGGATCAACAAGAAGCTCGACCTGCAACTGAACGTCAACAACCTGTTCAACCGCACCTACTTCGATCAGGCGTATCCGGCGCACTATGCGTCGATCGCGCCCGGCCGTTCGGCGTTCGTCACGCTGAACGCGCGCTACTGATCGATGGAAGCCGTGTCGCTGAAAGCGCTCGCGTCGGTATCGCCGCGCGAGTTCGCCGACATCCTGGCCGGGCCGCCCGAGCGCGCCGCCGCGTGGGTCGCCGCGGCGGCCGACCACGGCATCGTCGACGCACAGGCCGTGTACGGGCAATACCTGCTCGACGGGCACGGCGTCGCACGCGATCCGGCCGCCGCGTTCAACTGGTTCCGGCATGCCGCGCGGGCCGGCCACCCGATGGCGATGAACATGCTCGGGCGCTGCTACGAGTTCGGCTGGGGCACGGCCGCCTGCGCGCCGGTCGCCGTGTACTGGTACCGGCTCGCCGCGCAGGCGGGCCTCGACTGGGGCATGTACAACTACGCGACCGCACTCGCCCTCGGCCACGGCGTCGACGAGAACCGCGCCGACGCGCTCGACTGGTTCCGCCGCGCGACCGCGCTCGGCCATGCGAAATCGATCAACCTGATCGGCGGGTTCTACGAGGACGGCTGGGTCGTAGCGGTCGACACCGACGCCGCGTTCGACCACTATCGCCGCGCCGCCATTGCCGGGGACTTCCGCGGCCAGTTCAACTATGCACGGCTGCTCGCCGAGCGCGGACGCATCGACGAAGCGCTCGCGTGGCTCGCGCGGGTGCCGGCCACCGCGACACCCGCATTCATCGCGAAGATGCGCGCGTATCTCGTGTCGTCGCCGCTCGACGCTTTTCGTTCGGTGGCCATGCAGCTGGCACCGCACGCCATGGAATTCGCATCATGATGCTTCATATCCCCGGTGTACTAACCAAGGCACAGGTCGCGCAATGCCGCGAGATGCTCGATACCGCCGACTGGGTCGACGGCAACGCGACGTCCGGCGCGCAGTCGGCGCTCGCGAAACGGAATCGGCAATTGCCGGAAGGCTCGCCGGTCGCGCGCACCGTCGGCGACGCGATCCAGGATGCGCTCGCCCGCCATCCGCTGTTCTTTTCGGCGGCGCTGCCGCTCAAGGTGTTTCCGCCGCTGTTCAATCGCTATGAAGGCGGCGAGACGTTCGGCACGCACGTCGACAACGCGATCCGGCTGCTGCGTGGCACGGATTTCCGCGTGCGCAGCGATCTGTCGGCGACGCTGTTTCTCGAGGAACCCGATGCGTACGACGGCGGCGAGCTGTGCGTCGAGGATACGTACGGCGTGCATCGTGCGAAGCTGCCGGCGGGCGACCTCGTGCTGTATCCGGCGTCGAGCCTGCATCACGTGACGCCTGTGACGCGTGGCGAGCGCGTCGCGTCATTCTTCTGGATTCAGAGCATGGTGCGCGACGACGGTGATCGCACGCTGCTGTTTCAGCTCGATACGCAGATTCAGGCGCTTTCCGCAGAAAAAGGGGCGAAGGACCCGGTGGTCATTTCGCTCACCGGGATTTATCACAATCTGTTGAGGAAGTGGGCGGATGCGTAGCCTGAGTCGGTCGCGCGCCGGCGCTCGCGCCGCGTCGAAAGACGGGTCCAAAACGATCTCGTCAAATGACCCCACTCATATCGCGATGCCGCTCACTCCCGTATCGAAATCCGAATTCAAGGCTCGCGCACTCGAACACCTCCGGCTCATCGAAGCGTCGGGCGAAGACCTGATCGTCACCGACCACGGCAAACCGACGCTCGAGATTCGACCGTATCGCTCGCGCGAAGCTCAGCCGCTGGACATATTGCGTGGTTCGGTCATGCGCTACGACAATCCTCTCGATCCGATTGCGAAAGAGGATTGGGAGACGTCGCTGTGATCGTGCTGGATACGCATGCATCGGCGTGATGGGCAGCGGGCGACTCTGCGCTCGGTTGATCACCCGCGACGAAAAAATCCGCGCGTACGCGCACGTCAGGACGCTTTGGTAAGCGTCGCCGGCCCCGTAGCTCGAACCGCCGCGCATCTTCCGCCCGACTCTGGCATATTGCCGATTCGTCTGACCAAAACGACCGCGGCCGCCCCATTCAACATCGGCCCGCGGCCCGCAACCGTCCTCGCGCCACTTGCCCGCTACCGTGATACCGCTCTCCGATCCCGCCGTCCGCTCGATCGCCCTGCAAGAGTCACACGAAGGGTTCGTCGATCTCGCAGGCTTCCATGACCGCATCGCCGTCGATCTCGACCGCCGCGATATCGAAAGCAGGAGCCCGCATTTCCTGAAAGTGCGTCGCAGTGTGGCGGAACGGCTGATCGCCGCCGCGCACGCGTTGCCCGCCGGCCTGCGCCTGTACGTCAAGGAAGGCTATCGCCCGCTGGCCCTGCAGCGCCGGTCCTTCACCGAGCATCTCGCGCATCTGCGCCGGACGCTGAATCCGCTGCCGGACGAAGACACCCTGGTCGCCCTGACCAGCCACTACGTCGCACTGCCGGAAGTCGCCGCCCATCCGACGGGCGCCGCCATCGACCTCACGCTGATCTCGGCGGAAGGCATCGAGATCGACATGGGCACCATCATGAACGCCACCGACCAGGAATCGTCCGGCGCGTGCTACACGCACAACACATTCATCAGCCGCGCGGCCGCGCGAAACCGCCAGATCCTGATCGGCGCGCTGACCCGCGCCGGCTTCACGAATTACCCGTCCGAATGGTGGCATTGGTCGTTCGGCGACCGCTATTGGGCCGTCATGCAGAACGAATCACACGCAATTTACGGTCCCGTCGAGGAAAGCATGCTCGACGAAGCGTCGCGATGACGGTTTTCCCGATCCGGCATACGTGACTCGGTAACATCCTCACTTGCCGATCCCCGTGTGCTCCCGCACAATCGCAGCACCTGCCTCACTCCCCCCGCGCCGATGTCCTATGCGTCACTCGCCACCGGCGTCCTGCTCGCCGGCGGCCTTGGTCAACGCTTCGACCCGAGCGGTCTGCACAGCAAGCTGCTCGCTCGGCTTCCCGACGGCACGCCGGTCGCAGTCGCCGCCGCCCGCCGTCTCGCGGCCGCCACCGCCGACGTGATCGCCGTCGTGCGTCCCGGCGCCGAAAAGCTTGCGATGCTGCTGAACGAAGCTGGCTGCCAGGTCGTGTATGCACCCGACGCGTTGCGCGGCATGGGCGCGAGCCTCGCGGCCGGCGTCCGCACGACCCCCGACGCGAATGGCTGGCTCGTCGCGCTCGGCGACATGCCGTGGATCGCGGCGTCCACCTACGAAACGGTCGCACGCGCACTCGAAACCGACGACGCGTCGATCGTCGCACCCGCGCATCGCGGCGTACGCGGCCATCCGGTCGGTTTTGCCGCGCACCACTTCGATGCGCTCGCCGCCCTCGACGGCGACACGGGCGCCCGCGCACTGTTCGCCAGCGCGCCGGTGACGCTGCTCGACGTCGACGATCCCGGCATCCTGCGCGACGTCGATACCCCGGCGGATTTGCGCTGACTTCGATCGCACGGGCCGTGCAGTATCCCGCACGAACACCGCCAATAAGCGAATTTCTCCGACGATCGACGCCCCGTAACAAGAATCCCGCTGCAAACGCGTGCCCGATTGCCTATAACGGAGACGAGGCGCGTCCGCCGCGCCACCGCCGTCACGCACTGCACGAGTTCTCCATGAGCGATCACACGACCCCGACGCCCGAGCCACCGGCCGATCCGAACCGCGATCCGGAAGACGATCCGTTCTCGTCGCCACCCGGCCATCACGACAACCCGCAGCAGCCGGACGGTCCACCGAGCAAGGACCCGGTCTAGCCGCACACTGCCCCGCTCCGCGAATGCAGCGCGCTACTGCCGTAACGGGGCCTAGCGCGCGGTATATCCGCCGTCGATCGGCAACGACACGCCGCTGATCATCGACGCCGCATCGCTCAGCAAAAACAGGATCGGTTCGACGACTTCGTGCGGCTCCGCGAACCGGCCGAGCGGAATCGCAGCGAGCATCGGCGCACGCTTCTCCGGTTCGCTCCACGCGAACTGCGCCATCGGCGTGAGCGTGACGGTCGGGTTCACACTGTTCACACGAATGCCGTGCGGCCCGAGTTCGATGCACAGCACGCGCGTGATCGCGTCCATCGCTGCCTTCGATGCGCAATAGCTCAGATGCGCGGGCAGGCCGACGAGCGCCGCCTGACTCGACACGTTGACGATGCTGCCCCGTGCGTGCGCCGCGCCGCGTCCGTCGCGTTCGATCATCTTGCGCGCCACGGCCCGCGCGACGAGCGCCGCGCCGCGCGCATTGACGGCCATCACGTGGTCGAACTGCGCGGCGCAGACCTCGAGAGCCGGTTCGAGCGACGCGATCCCCGCACAATTGACGAGGCCGTCGAACGCGTCGTACGCGGCGAGTGCTGCGTCGATCGCGTGTTGATCGCCGCCGACATCCAGGCGCAACGTATCGCACGCAATCTCGCCGGCGAGCGTGTCGAGCGCGGCCATGTCGCGCCCCGCCGCGACGACGCGCGCACCCGCCTGCGCCAGCGCGACCGCGCATGCGCGGCCGATTCCGCTCGAGGCACCCGTGACGAGCATCGTTGCCCCGCTGAAATCGAATCGTGTGTTCATGATGACGTGCCCAGCCTGTGCATGATCGGCTTGAGTGCCGGATACAGCGCCGTGTAGAGCGCAAAACGCGCGTCGTACGTTTGCACGCGATCGGCATCGGGCCGTGCACGCTCGACGAGTGTGACCCAGCCGCCCTGCGCGTCATCGCGCGACACGAGCCCCGCGCCGACGCCCGCGAGCAGCGCGGCGCCCATCGCGGCTTCGACGTCCTGCTCGATCGTCCATACCGGAAAGCCCGTCACGTCCGCGATGATCTGCATCCACAGCGCCGAATGCGCGGCGCCGCCGACGACGATCAATCGGTCGTCCAGCGCCACCGCGCCGCGGCGGCCGGCCTCGATGTTGTGGCGCAACGCGAACGCGACGCCTTCGAGCACCGCACGATAAAGATGCGCACGGGTATGCGCGAGACTCAGCCCGACGAACGCGCCGCTCGCCTTCGCGTCCCATACCGGGCTGCGCTCGCCCATCAGGTATGGCAGGAACAGCACGCCGTCGGCGCCGGCCGGCACGCGCTCGGCCGCCTCCTCGAGCAGCACGTGCGGATCGCCGTGCGGCAACAGGCGCGCCGCATCGATTTCCGCGTGGCAGAACTGGTCGCGAAACCACGCGACCGACGCGCCGGCCGTAATTGCCCCGCCGAACACATACAGGTCGCGCTGCCCGTCGAACACGTGCGGCATGCTGACGAGGCCATGGCGCGCATCGACATGCCGGTTCACGTAACCCCAGCACATGCTGGTGCCGATCATCGCGACGTGCTGCCCGGTACGCGTCGCGCCGGCCGCGAAGGTCGCCACTGCGGCATCGACGCCGCCCGCGACGACCGGCGTGCCCGCCGGCAGCCCGAATTGCGCGGTCCATTGCGACAGCAGGCCGCCGACGACGTCCGTCGAATCGACCAGCCGCTCGGGCATCATCGTCGCCGGAATGCCGAGCATGTCGAGCGCGTCGTCGGACCACTCGCGACGCGCGACGTCGTACACGCCGCCGATATTGCCGGCCGAACTGTGGTCGACCGCGACTTCGCCGGTCAGCAGGTAGATCACGTACGCGTTCGGCGGCAGGAAATAGCGCACGTTCGCCCACACGTCGGGCCGCTGATCGCGCAGCCACAGCATCTTGGTGAAGCCGTAGTAGCTGTCGACGCCGTTGCCGGTGATCACGCGTAGCCGCTCGACGTTCACGTGTTCGTTGACCCAGTCGACTTCGGCGGTCGCGCGCCGGTCCATCCAGATCAGGCACGGATGCAGCGGCCGCATGTCGATGTCGACCGGGATGCCCGAGCCGCCGTACAGGCTGCTCACGCACACCGCACGGATCGCGTCGGCCGGCACGCCCTGCGCCCGCGCGTCGCTCACGCAGCCCGCGATGCAGTCGCGCACCGCGTCGAACCACACCTGCGGCCACTGCTCGGCCCACAGCGGACGCGGCGTATCGGGCTGGTAGCCGGACGAGCGCCGCGCGACGATCGTGCCGTGCCGGTCGACGAGCAGCGCCTTGGTGCTCTGCGTGCCGATGTCGACGCCTATGACGTATTCCATGATGTCTCCGGTGAGGCGCACGCCGGCCGTCAGCGGGCCGGCTTCAGCAGCACCTTGATCGATTCGGGCGATTTCGCGACACGGATCGCATCGTCCCAGTCTTCCAGCGCGAAACCGTGCGTGACGATGCCCTTCGACGTGACGAGCCCGCGCGCGAGCAGGTCGATCGCGACCGGATAGCAGTATGGCCCGAGGTGCGCACCGCGTACGTCGAGCTCCTTGCGGTCGCCGATGATCGACCAATCGACGGTCGCATCCTCGCCGAACACGCTGAATTCGACGAAGCGGCCGAGCTTGCGGATCAGGTCGAGCCCCTGGTTCACGCCGACCGGCGCGCCGGTCGTCTCGATGTACACGTCGCAGCCGTAGCCGTCGGTGAGCGCGCGGACGATCTCGCGCGCGTCGTCGCGCTGCGGGTTGATCGTCACGTCGGCGCCGTACTGGCGCGCGAGTTCGAGCCGTTCGTCGATCAGGTCGATCACGACGAGTTTCTTCGGCGTCTTCAGGTGCGCGACCTGCGTCATCATCAGCCCGAGCGGGCCCGCGCCCGCGATCACGACGACGTCGTCGAGCTGGACGTCGCCGCGGTTCACCGTGTGGATCGCGCACGACAGCGGCTCGATGATCGCCGCATCCTCGAGCGATACGCCGAGCGGAATCTTGTGAACGATCGCGGTCGGCGGAATGCGCATGTACTCGGCCATCCCGCCGTCGGCGACCTCGCGCTGGAAACCGAAGATATTGTGTACCTCGCACATCCAGTACTGGCCCGACTTGCAGTAGCGGCACTTGCCGCACGGCACGATCTGCTCGGCGATCACGCGGTCGCCCAGCGCCACGCCGAAATGCTCGGCCGCGCCGTCGCCGAGCGCCTCGACATGGCCGAAGAATTCATGGCCGGGAATGACCGGCGCCTTCACCCACGGGCTGGGGCCGCCCCAGAACATCTTGGCGCCGGTGTAGCACTTGCAGTCGCTCGCGCAGATCCCGCACGCGGCGATGCGGATCACGAGTTCGTTCGCGCCGGGATTCGGCTTCGCGACCTGCTCGACGCGATAGTCCTCGGGGCCGTGGCAGACGACCGCGGTCATGCGCGGCTGGGCTTCGGGTGTCGTCATGAGTTGTCTCTTTCCTGAGTGATTCGGATGGCTGATTGATTGATCGTTACCGCGATCGCTCACGGCTGATGTAGATCGCGAGCAGGATGATTCCGCCCTTGATCACGTTCTGCACATACGGGTTCACGCCGATCATGTTGAGCCCGTTGTTGAGCACGCCGAGCAGCAGCGCGCCGACCAGCGTGCCGAGGATCGCCCCGCGCCCGCCGGAGATCGACGTGCCGCCCATCACGACGGCCGCGATCGCGTCGAGTTCGAAGCCCACGCCCGCGTTCGGCTGCCCGCTCATCAGGCGTCCGGTCAGCACGATCGCGGCGAGCGCCGACGTGAGCCCGGCCAGCGTGTAGACGATCAGCTTCACGCGCGCGACTCGCACGCCGGTGAGCCGCGTCGCCTGCTCGTTGCCGCCGATCGCATACACGTAGCGGCCGAACGGCATCCGGTCGAGCAGCAGCCACGCGATCGCATAGACCACCAGCATGATCAGCACCGGCGCCTGGATGCCGAGCACCTTGCCGCTGCCGAAGAACGCGACCCAGTCGGGCAGCCCGTCGATCGGATAGCCGCCCGTGTAGATCAGCGCGAGGCCGCGTGCGATGCCCATCGTCGCGAGCGTGACGATGATCGGCGGCATCCCGGCGAACGCGACGAACACGCCGTTCAGGAAGCCGAAGCCGAGGCCGACCGCGATGCCGATCGCCAGCGCGGCGACCGCGTTGACGCCCGCGACCATCAACCCGGCCGCGAGCGTGCCCGACAGCGCCATCACCGAGCCGACCGACAGGTCGATCCCGCCGGTCAGGATCACGCAGGTCATGCCGACCGCGATGATCGCGTTGATCGACACCTGGCGCAGCACGTTCTCGAGGTTCGCGGCGGACAGGAAGCTGGGGCTCGCGATCATCATCGCGATGCACACGACGATCAGGCCGACGAGCGGATAGAACAGCGTCGAGCGGCGCAACTGCGCCCACATCGCGCGGGGCGGCGGCGCGTCGCCGTTTCCGGCGGTGGCCGCGAGCGTCGTGGAAGGCGTGGAAGAAGAATCAGGCAGGTTCATGGGTCGCTCCTCGCGTGCCGGCCGTGGCATAGGTCATGACCGTGTCGGGATCGATCTCGTCGCCTTCGAGCGTCGCCTCGATGCGGCCCTGCCGGAACACGGCGACGCGATCGCACATGCCGACGATTTCCGGCAATTCGGACGAGATCATGATGATGGCGTAGCCGCGCGCGGTGAGTTCGCGCATCAGCCCGTAGATTTCGGCTTTCGCGCCGACGTCGATGCCGCGCGTCGGCTCGTCGAAGATCAGCACCGACGTGTGATGGTTCAGCCAGCGCGCGATCACGACCTTCTGCTGGTTGCCGCCGGACAGCGTCGCGACCTCGGTGTGGATCGACGGCGCCTTCACGCCGACGCGCCGCATCACGTCGTGCGTGGTGCGCGCTTCGCCGCGCCGGTCGATCAGCCAGCGCATCGACCGGTACTTGCCGAGGTTGTTCAGCGAGATGTTGTCGCGAATCGAGAACGACGTGACGAGCCCTTCCGTCTTGCGGCTTTCCGGCAGAATGCCGATGCCCGCGCGCAACGCATCGGCCGGATCGGCGAGCTTCGCCGCCGCGCCGCGCACGCGCAGTTCCTTGCGATGCGCGCGCGTCGCGCCGATCACCGCGAGCGCGGTTTCGGTGCGTCCCGAACCGACGAGCCCCGCGAAACCGAGGATCTCGCCTTCACGCAGCGCGAAGCGGTTCACCGGGCCGTCGCGCTCGATCTGCAGCGCATCGACTTCGAGCACGGCCGGCGCGTCGGCCGGCAATACCGGCTTCGGCGGAAAGCTGCTTTCGATCCGGCGACCGACCATCATGCGCACCAGTTGCTCGACGTCGGTGCGCGCGACCTCGGTCGTCGCGACGTACTGGCCGTCGCGCAGCACCGTAATGCGGTCGCACACCACGAAGATTTCGTCGAGGTGATGCGAGATGAAGATCATCGCGACGCCCTGCCGCTTCAGCTCGCGCATGATCGCGAACAGGTGCTCGGCCTCGGCCGGCGTAAGCGTCGCGGTCGGTTCGTCGAGGATCAGGATGCGCGCGTCGAGCGACAGCGCCTTGCCGATCTCGACGAACTGCTGCTGCGCGACCGACAGCGTACGGATCGGCGCATCCAGATCGATCGCCACGCCCAGGCGCGCGAAGATGGCCGCGGCCGCCGCGCGCATCCGCTTGCGGTCGCGCGCGCCCCAGCGATTGCGCAGCTCGCGGCCGAGGAACAGGTTGTCGACGGCATCGAGGTGCGGAATCAGGCTGAACTCCTGAAACACGATGCCGACGCCGGCCGCGACCGCGTCGTGATAATCCGCGAAATGGCGCGCGGCGCCGTCGATCTCGATCGTACCGGCATCCGGCTGGTGGATGCCGCACAGGATCTTCATCAGCGTCGACTTGCCCGCGCCGTTCTCGCCGAGCAGCGCATGGATCTCGCCGCGCGCGATTTCCAGATCGATGTCGGACAGCGCCTTCACGCCGGGAAAGCTTTTCGTGATGTGGCTGAGCCTGAGTATCGTGTCCATCGGCTTCTCCGTGCGAAGGGCGTCGGCCACGCCGCCGCCCTTCGCGTCGCGTCGCACGTCGTTCACCAGCTGAAACCCTTCGCGTTGCCGCGATCGACGACCTTCACGTCGACGGGAATCGCCTTCGGCACCGTCGCGCCCCACTTGCGCGCGATCGCGATGCCGAGCGCGATGCGCACCTGGTCGGCCGGGAACTGCGCGGTCGTCTCGATGAACTTCGAGTTCGGTTTCTGGATCGCGGCGATCGCCTCGGGTGCGCCGTCGACGCTCGTCAGCTTGATGTCCTTGCCGGAACCCTCGATCGCGGCGAGCGCGCCCATCGAGCCGCCGTCGTTCACGCTGAAGAGGCCCTTCAGGTTCGGATGCGCGGAGATCATGTTCTCGGTGACCGACAGCGCGGTCGCGCGCTCCTGCTTGCCGTTCTGCGTGTCGACGAGCTTCACGTTCGGGAATTTCGCGAGCCCGGCCTTGCAGCCGCGCACGCGTTCGAGAATCGGCACGACCGGAATGCCGTCGAGGATCGCGACCTCGCCGCTGCCGCCGATCGCCTTCGCGAGGTATTCGCACGACATCACGCCCGCGTCGTAATTCTTCGAGCCGACGAACGAATCGACCGGGCCGTTCGCGTTCGCATCGACGGCGACGACCACCGCGCCCGCCTTCTTCGCCTGCGTGATCGCCGACTGGATGCCGGTCGAATCGGTCGGGTTCACGAGCAGGATGTCGATCTTCTTCTGCAGCATGTCCTCGACGTCGCTCACCTGCTTGCTGACGTCGTGATGCGCGTCGGTGACGACGACCTGCGCACCGATCGACGCGGCCGCGTCGTTCAGCGCCTTCTGCATCGTCACGAAGTACGGGTTGTTCAGTTCCTGGAACGTCATGCCGATCCGCAGCGGCGCGGCATGCGCGGCGGCGGCGGCGGGCAACAGGGCCGCGCCGGCGAGCGCGGCAACGGCCGCCAGGCGGGCGGCGCGACGGGGGGATGTAGCGGGCGATGCGTGCGTCATGACGGTGTCTCCAAAAATTGTGTGCGGCTTTTTCGTGGGTGAATACGCCCCTCGCGACGTGAGCGACGCGATCGGCGGGGTAAAACGGCGGGGAAACTCAGGCGGGCAACGGCCCGGCGGTCATCCGGGCTGCGGCGTGAGTTCGGGCGCACCGGGCGTCAGCACGCGCGGCGGCAGCGGATTACCGGTCGGCGCCGCATGCAGCGCCAGCTCGCGGCTGCGCGCGTTCAGGCGCTGCAGCGCGCGGAATTCGGACGGCGCCATCCCCTTCACCGCGCGGAACTGGCGGTTGAAGTTCGACACGTTGTTGAAGCCGGCCTGGAAACAGATGTCGGTGATGCTCGCGTCGTCGGCGAGCAGCATCTGGCAGGCGGACTCGATCCGCAGACGATTCACGTACTGGACGAACGGCATGCCGGTATGGCGATGGAACGTGCGCGAGAACGCGCTGACGCTCTGCCCGGTCAGTTGCGCGAGATCGGATTCGCGCAGCTCGGATGCGAGGTTCTTGCCGATATACGACAGCGCGTGGCTCAGGCGCGTGGGCGTGACGTCGGCCTGGTCGTACGCGGGGCTCGCGAGCAGCGTGCGTTCGGCCGCGCCGCACAGCCGCTCCAGGATCGTCATGAACAGCGCGATGCGGCGCATGCCGCGCGCGGTCAACAGTTCATCGAACAACGGCGCGATTGCAGCGCTCGTCGCGGCGTCGAAGCCGACCCCGCGCCGCGCGTCGTCCAGCAGCGTCTGCGCATCGCGGCATTCGGGGAACGCGTCCATGCAGCGGCGCACGAACGACGGATCGAACTGGATCACGAGATTGCGGCGCTCGACGGTTTCGCCTTCGGCCATGTCGCTGACCCAGTTGTGCGGCAGGTTCGGGCCCAGCAGCACGAGATGGCCGGGGCCGAACGAGCCGATGTGATCGCCGACGAAATACTTGCCGTGCGTCGCGACGATCAGGTGCAGCTCGAATTCGGGATGGAAATGCCAGCGGATCGTGCGGTACGGATAGCCGTGCGACCAGACCTTGAACGACTCGTCGCGTCGCACGTCGACCACTTCGAGATCGGGGTGCATCATGTTGGCGTCTCCATTCCCATATATTGCTGGCCGGCCTGTTCGGCTGTGCGCGCATCGCCGCGTGTCTCGCGCGGCGATGCGACCGGTCGCATGGGAAGCAATGTAGGTCGATCGAGCGCGCGGCTCCACCAACTTTACGCCTGATTTTCGATACTTTTTTGCCGCCCACCGGCTGAAATGGCGCCGGATGGCAAATTTGTTGCAGCGCGGAACGACGCGGGCGGCCGCCCGCGCCACGGCCAGCACCGGCTTATGCCGCCGCGTGCTCGCGCGCCGTGCGTACCTCGTACGTCTTCAGGTGGTTGTACGCGATCCGCAGCAGCGACAGCGTGTCTGTCGCCTGCGGGTCGCGCCGCGCGAGCAGGTCGCCGATCACGTGATCGGCTTCGACGCGCGCGTGGTTCTCGACGTCGCGCAGCATCGACGCGGTCAGCGGCGACGGCGTCAGCACCATCCGCTGCATCCGCTCGCTGGCCGCCGGATCGGGCCGGTGGCCGTTGTGTTCCGCGATCGCGCTGCATTCGGCGAGCATCGTCTCGAGCAGGCGGCGGCCGTCCGGCGCGGCGAGAATGTCGCCGATCGAACCGCGAAACAGCGACGTACTCGCGGCGAGCGTCGCGAGGAACACCCACTTGTCCCACATCCGCGCGGCGATGTCGTCGCTGAGCGTGGCGTCGAAACCCGCGCCGCCGAGCACGTCGGCCACCGCGCGCACGCGCGGCGATTCGCCGCCGGCAAGCTCGCCGAACGATACGCCGTGCGTGTCGTTCAGGTGCACGATGCGCTGCTCGCGATCGAGCGTCGCCGCGATCACGCACAACCCGCCGAGCACCGGCGCGGCGCCGAAGCGCTCGCGCAGCACGTCGAGATGGCGCATCCCGTTGAGCATCGGCAGGATCAATGTCTGCGGGCCGACGAACGGCGCGAACGATGCAATCGCGTCGTCGAGGCTGTACGCCTTGCAGCTCAGCAGCACGAGGTCGAACGGCGCGACGCCGGCGCCTGCATCGCCCGCGCGCACGGTCTGCACGTTCGCGAGCGTCAGGTCGCCGCGCGGGCTGCGGATCAGCAGCCCGTCGCGCGCGAGCGCGGCAGCGCGGCCGTCGCGCACCAGGAACGTCACGTCGCGCCCCGCCGCGACCAGCCGGCCGCCGAAGTATCCGCCGACCGCGCCGGCCCCTACCACCAGAATCCGCATCGTTGCCTCCTTTCGGTTTCGGTCGGCGTCGCGCTGCCGCCCGTGCGAGGCGCGACGCCGACCGTCGCCCGACAGTATAGCGGCCGCTGTTATGCATATGCATAGATGCCCGCGCTCGCGTCGCGGGCATGGGGAAATGACGGCTTCTAAGGGATTTCCCGTCTACGGCGACGCGCATGGCGCGCCGTCAAACCACTTATCCCGTCACGCCGCTCCGGCGAGCTTCCACGACTGACCGACCTCATACCATGCGCAATCTTTCCCTGAATCAGAAACTCGCCTCGATGATCGTCATCCTGTGGCTCGGCCTGCTCGTGATCGCCGGGCTCGGCGCATGGCAGACCCGCGCGTCGATGATCGCGGACCGCCGCGACCAGCTCGCATCGCTGGTCGCGCAGGCCGCGAGCGTGACCGATCACTACTACAAGCTGTCGCAGCAGAACGTGATGCCGGAAGCCGACGCGAAGCAGAAGGCGATCGAGGCGATCGCCGCGATGCGCCACGGCGCCGACGGCTATATCTCGATCAACGATTCGAAACCGGTGATCGTGATGCATCCGATCAAGGCCGAGCTCAACGGCAAGGACGTGTCGAACTTCACCGATCCGAACGGCAAGCACCTGTTCGTCGAGATCGTGAAGGCCGGCAACGCGGAAGGCGGCAAGGGCTTCGTCGAATATCTGTGGCCGAAGCCGGGCGCGGACAAGCCGCAGGAGAAAACCAGCGCCGTGCAGCGCTTCGCGCCGTGGGACTGGTACCTGGTGACCGGCATGTACATGAACGACGTGCGCTCGGCGGTACTCGCGAGCATCGGCCGCTGGCTGGCGATGACGGCCGTGCTCGGCGCGATCGCGACGGCCGTGATGGTGCTGGTGCTGAAAAGCGTGCGCGCGAGCCTCGGCGGCGAACTCGAAGCGGCGCTCGACGCCGCGCAGCGCATCGCGCAGGGCGACCTGACCGCGCGAGTAACCGTTAAGCACGACGATCGCGGCAGCCTGCTGCACGCGCTGCACACGATGCAAGGCGGGCTGATCGACATGGTGTCGCGCGTCCGGATGGGCACCGAGAACATCAACGTGGGCGCGAGCGAAATCGCATCCGGCAACACGGACCTGTCGCAGCGCACCGAGGAACAGGCGGCCGCGCTCGTGCAAACCGCGTCGAGCATGGACGAGATGACCGCGAACGTGAAGCAGAACGCGGACAGCGCCGCGCAGGCCGCGTCGCTCGCCGGCCAGGCCGCGCAGGTCGCGACGCGCGGCAGCGAAGTGGTCGACGACGTCGTGCGCACGATGAACGAGATCACCGACCGCTCGCACAAGATCGGCGACATCATCGGCGTGATCGACGGGATCGCGTTCCAGACCAACATCCTCGCACTGAACGCGGCCGTGGAAGCGGCCCGCGCGGGCGAACAGGGCCGCGGCTTCGCGGTGGTCGCGGCCGAAGTGCGATCGCTCGCGCAACGCTCGGCGACGGCGGCCAAGGAGATCAAGTCGCTGATCGTGTCGTCGAACGAGACGGTCCAGCACGGCGCGACGCTCGTCACGCATGCAGGCGAGACGATGGCCGAGATCGTGCAGTCGGTGCGGCGCGTGAACGAGATCCTCGACGAAATCAGCCACGCATCGCGCGAGCAGAGCGCCGGGATCGAGCAGGTCAACCGCGCGGTGGGCGAGATGGACCAGGTCACGCAGCAGAACGCGGCGCTCGTCGAACAGGCCGCGGCAGCCGCGCATTCGCTGCGCGATCAGGCCGAGGCGCTGCGCGACGCGGTGACGCGGTTCGCGTTGCCGGTCTGACGGCGCCCTGCCGCTCACGCCGCCCCGCCCAGCCCTCACACCGCCGGCCCCCTCACGCCGCGCTGCCCGCCCGCAGCGCGGCCTCCCCGCTCCCGAGCCCCAGCCCCGCCGCGCGCTGAATCAGCTCGACGTCGTTGTTCGCGCCGAGCTTCTTCATCGCGCTGATCTTCTGCGCGCTGACCGTCTGCTTGCCCTTGCTCAGGCGCTGTGCGATCGTCTTGATCGGCACGCCCGACAGATACAGTCGAATCACCTCGATCTCGCGCGCCGACAGCTTCACGGGCGGGTCGCCGCGCGTGCCGAGCGCGTCGACCGCGCGCCGGACGGACGGCGACAGATAGGCGCCGCCGCTGTAACTCGAATGGATCGCCGTGACGATGTGGCCGACCTCGTCGAGCTTGCTGACGACGCTCACGTGGCCAATCCCCAGGATCGAGCGGAAGATCAGCGGATTCTCGTTGGCGACCAGCGCGACGATCCCGACGTTCGGCCGCATGCGGCGCAGCCAGTCGAACAGCGCGAGGCCGTCCATCTGCTCGTCGCCGCGAATCGCATAGTCGACCAGCACGATGTCGCAGTCGACGCCGCCGAGCGACGCGACCAGTTCGGCCGCGCTCCGGTAGACCGCGACGAGCTCGATCGCGCAGCTGCCGCCTGCGATCTGCTCGATACCGGCCAGCGTCAACGGCCAGTCGTACGCGAAGACGATGCGAACATTGAATTTCCTCATGCGCAGTTCCTGGTAATTCACCGGCCGCGCCACGCGAATGTGTGCGGCGGGTTGGGCGTTGAAAGGACGTTCAGGCTATTTTTAGCCCGAACGTCGATTCTATGAACGTGCGCGGGGACGCGATATCGGACGGCGTACGAATTGGCCGCCGCAGACGTAATACGGGTTTGATATTTGCACCGGTCCGACGCCCGGCGGCCGGCGGTCGATTGCAGCGGCATCGGCCCGACGGCCAGGGTCGCGCGCCGCGCGGCCGGTCAGCAGGTAAAATTGCGCCTTTGCATGCCACCCCGGCCCGCCGGCGGCGAGCGACGCGCCGCTGCCGGCCGCGCGCCCCGCCCGTTCGCCGGCTTTGCCCGTACCGCCCGCTTTCCTCATGACCGATTCCGACCTGCAATCCGACGACACCTCCATCCACGAAGACGGCCTCTGGCGCGACAACGGCTGGACGGCCCGCATCATCAAGAACGAAGACGACGACGGCTGGGCCGTCGAGATGGTCAAGGACGGCGAGTCCGAGCCCGCGCTCGTCGGGCCGTGGACCATGGGCCGCGACAAGAAGAACCCGAAGCCGATGGACGCGAACGCGTTCCGCACGCTCGTGAAAACCGCGACCGAAGTGCTGATGCGGCACGAACAGCAGCGGCGCGCGCTGCTGCACAAGGAAGTGACGGTGCAGGACGAAGCCGGGCAGGATGTGTCGGTGACGCTCGACATCGTGCCGGACGAGTTCGAGCCGTATGCGCAGCTCAAGGCATTCGATCCGTATGGCGAGCTGCTGGCCGACGCGAAGGTGTCGGCCGGGTTCAAGCTCAACAAGGCCAGCGCCGAACGCTGGGTCGCCTCGGGCTTCGACCGGCCTGCCTGAGCCCGCACGGTGCGCCGACGCGCGATCAGGCGCCGGCGCCGCGCTCCGCGCGCGCGAGCCGGCGTGCGGCCAGCTTGCGCCGCACGAGCTGCTCGAACTGCTGCGTCGCGACCTCCGGGTCGCGCGCGGCGAGGCCCAGCAGGTTGCGCGCGAGCTGGATCGGCGTCAGCACGATACCCCACGGCAACCCCCACCAGCCGAGCGTGGCCGACGCGAGCAGCGCGAGCGCCTGCTTCCTGCGCCCGCAGCGGCGGCAGCACACGTGGCGCCGCGTCGCCCAGCGCGTGACGAACAGGAGCGACACGACGCGATGCGACGCGTGAACGTCGACCGGCCGCCCTTCTCGCAGGCAGATCGGGCATGGCCCGTAGCGCCAGTCGTCGACGTACTGCCGGACCTTCGCGTCGGGCACCCGTTCGGCCTCGACGACGACCGGATGCGCGTGCGCGCATGCCGGGCCGCAATAGCGGCGCCCGTCGATCGACTGCCCGCCGAGCAGGAACGTCCTGCCGCAGTGACTGCACTCTGCCACGATGACCTCGGATGAACGTGATGCGCCGCGTGCCGGTCGCGCGCACCTCGATGCGCGCGTGCCGGCCGGGCCATTTCATGTCTTAACGGCCGCCGCCGCGAGGTCTTGAGCGGTCGCGCGCCATGGCGCGTCAGCTGTGCAGCCCGTGCGCGATCATCAGACGGTAGAGCGTCGCGCGCGAGATGCCGAGCTCCGCCGCGACGTCCGCATGCTGGTGGCGGTGACGCAGCAGCGTTTCCTCGATCGCGTGCCGCTCGGCCTGCCGGCGCGCCTGCGCGAGCGTCGGCGGCCGCAGCGACGTGTACGGACGCAATTCGAGATCGGCGGCCGAGATCAGCGGGCCGTTCGTCATCACGACCGCGAAGCGGATCCGGTTGATCAGCTCGCGCACGTTGCCGGGCCACGGATAGTTGTGGATCGCCTCGATCGCGCACGGCGTGAAGCCGCGAATCCGGTACGAGCCGTCGTCGCGATAGCGCCGCAGCACGTCGTCGGCGAGCAGCATGATGTCGCGGCCGCGCATGCGCAGCGGCGGCTCGTCGATCCGCAGCACGCACAGGCGGTAATACAGGTCGGCGCGGAATCGCCCGGCCTGCATCGCGGCCTCGAGATCGACGTGGGTCGCCGACACGATCCGCACGTCGACCGGAATCGACGCATGCCCGCCGAGCCGCTCGATCTTGCCTTCCTGCAGGAACCGCAGCAGGCTCGCCTGGCTCTCGAACGGCATGTCGCCGATTTCGTCGAGAAACAGCGTGCCGCCGTGCGCGGCCTCGATGCGGCCGATCTTGCGCTGGTGCGCGCCGGTGAACGCGCCGCGCTCGTGGCCGAACAGTTCGGCCTGCAGCAGCGTCGTCGGGATGGCCGCGCAGTTCACGGCGACGAACGGTGCGTCGGCACGCGACGACTGCCGATGGATCGCCGCCGCCGTCAGTTCCTTGCCGGTGCCGGATTCGCCGGCGATGAACACGGTCGCCTCGGTGTTCGCGACCTTGCGGATCGTCGCGAACAGCCGGCGCATCGCGCCGCACGCGCCGATCATCGTGCCGCCGGGCGGCGGCGCCTCCGCGGCCGGGTCGCCGTCCGCGAGCTTCAGCATCCCGTACGCATGGCCGACGAGATAGCCGATCGTCGTGTAGGCCCCTGCATTGCGCACGTAGTCGAAGCAGCAGTGGCGGATCAGGCGCGCGATCGTGATGTTGCGCAGCCGCTCGCCGTCGGCGAGCGCGACCCAGCCGACCCGCGGGTCACGCAGCAGCGCCTCGAACGACGCGACGTCCGGCGACGCGAAGCTGCCGAAATCGACGATGCCCGCATGCGGACGGTTCGCCTTGACGAGATTCAGCGCGTCCGCGACGGTTTTGGCGCGCCATACGTCCCAGCCGCGCGACGCGAGCACATCGACGAGCGCTGCATCGTGTTGCTGCGACAGGTAGACGAGCGGCCGCGACGGCGCGACGGGATTGTGCCGGACCGCGATGAACGGCAGCGCGCTCACCAGCCGTTCGACATCCCGCGGGCCCGACATGCTCAGCTGACAGCAATGGTTCACGATCGCCTCGCCGCATAAGGGTATGTATCGGAGCGGCCGTTGCCCGATCGTGCGCGGCGGGGCCCGTGGTCCCGCGGCGCGGCGCCGCTCCGTCCTCGAATCGATACCGCGTCATCGGCAGAACACGACGCGCTGCGTGTAGATCTGCGGCTCGACGACAGGCTTCGTCGAGCCGTTGAGATCGTCGCGATAGGCGCGGTAGGTCTTGCCGTTCACCGTCACGTCCGACGCGCGGGCCGTCTCGATCCGGTCGAGCCCGGCGTGCCGCCATTCGTTCACCCGCTCCGCCGCCGTGACGCTCGACTCGCCCGCGATCTGCTGCGTGATCGCGCTGCCGTCGCTCCACGGCTGCGTCTGCATGTCCTCGGTGTGCTGCATCGCGCCGACCGTCTTGCCGGTCGACTTCGGCCCGTTCTGCGCGTCGAACGGCGCACCGCGGCCGTACACCGGCGATTGCCACGACGGCGCGTGACCCGCTTCCGGCATCATGTAGATCATCTGCGGATCGCCGATCATCATCATCGGCGCGCATGCCGTGTTGTCGGGACGGCCGAGCGTCGACAGCGCCTGCTGGACGCTCGCGGCATTCGCGAGGGTCTGCTCGCTCAGGATGACGAAGACCGCGGGATTCTGGAAAACCGACTGCGCAGCGGCCTGCACGCTGGCCAGCCACAAAGCGATCAAAAAGATCCTCATGATTGAGGCCTCCTTGCATCCTCGTCACGCAAAAAGAGGTGTTGACCTCGGGGATGGGAGCAACACCCGTCAAACCGGAAAAGACTGTCGGGCATCGGGCCGAGCGCCTGCCGTGCGACCCGCGCGCCGGTCGCACGGCAAACCGGCCCGCACGCCTACGACGAGGTACTCGTCGAGATGACGGTCGGCGCCGGCGCGACCGGTGCAGCCGGTGCGGCCTGCTTGTCGACCGTGGCCGGCGGCAACGCTTGCGCCGGATCGGTCAGCGCAGGCATGCCGGCGGCTTGTGCAGCCGCGGTGCCAGCCGATTCGACCGCGTCCGGGACTTTCGCGTCCGCTGCCGGCATGTCGGCAGGCGCAGCGGCGACGGCAGGCTGCGGGGCCGCCGGTGCAGGCGCTTCGGCGGTCGCCTGCGGCGCCGGCTCGGCCGCCTTCGCATCGGCGGCAGGCGCCGCGACGACGGCTGCCGCCGGCATCGGTTCGGCAACCGGCTCGCCGACGGCCTGGGCCGTGTCGGTCGCGGCTGGCATCGGCTCCGGCGCCTTGTCGGCGACGGGCTGGGCAGGCTCGGGGGCCTTGTCCGCGACGGCCGGGGCAGGCTCGGGCGTCTTGTCGGCAACCGCCGGAGCAGCCTCGGGAGCTTTGTCGGCAACCGTCGGGGCAGGCTCGGCGGCTTTGTCGACGACCGGCTGCACGGGCTCCGCTGCCTTCGTATCGGCGACCGGTGCG
>NZ_BCPO01000115.1:0-16865 GCF_016586105.1 Burkholderia sp. E168m15 | reverse complement strand
CGTCGCGACGGCCGGCGCGGCGGCGACAGGCGCGAGCGCCGGCACCGGGACCGGGACCGGCACCGAAACGGGCGCGGCGCGCATCGAAGCCGTCTCGATCGGGCGCGTCGCTGCGGGCGCCGGTGCGGCCGAGCCGAGCGGCGGCAGGCCCATCCGGTCGCGCACGATCGGATCGCGATACTTCACGTCGTCCGCGACGGTCGCTTCGACGCTGGGCGCCACGTTCGAACGCGCGAGCGGCGCGGTCGTACCCGGGCACAGGTGCCCGGTCGCTTCCACCGCGCGCCGGTTCGCGTCGCTCTGGCACAGCAGCGCGAGCGCCACGTCGGTCAGGCCCATCGCACGGAATTCACGCGCATCGAGACGCCGCACGCAGGCCTGGTCGACCAGCGTCGTGCCGCCCGTCGCGCCGAACCCCGGGAACGACACGCCGACGCTCACCGAGCCCATGCAGGTATCGGACAGTGTGGTCGTGAGGCCCGGCGCCTGGATCGACGGGTTCGTCTTGATCGTCTGCGTCCCCGAGTAATTGACGTTTTCCGTCGCCTGGGTGTTGTACGGGCTGGAGCCTGGCGCGCCGGCCGCGAGCGTGTTCGTGCTCTGCGGCGTCACGTTGCCGCCGGCCGTGCTGGACGGCATCGTCACGTTGACGTTCACGCTCGAATTGCCGCTGCCGCGCACCCCGCTGCTGCTCGTGGCGTTGCCGCCGCGCGAGCTCGTGGTGTTCGTGTTCATGCTCGAGCCGCCGCCCTGACTGATCGCCGTCGACGATGTCGACGATTGCGCGCTCGACGTCGAATCGGCGGTTTGCGCCTGGGCACCGATCGTGGTCATCGCGAACATCGCCGCACATGCCACCTTGATCCTGTTGCTGTTCATTTCACTCTCCGGACGAGGTTTGACCTCCGACCCAGGCAACCGTACTAATTCCCCTGAATGCCTTCAGTTTTCGCTGCTTCCCCGAACTGCTTCCAGCCGCTGCCCAGCTGGGACCACGAGCCGGCCGACATGCCCTGCCACTGCTGGGTGTCCGGTCCGCCGATGGCACTGCCCGACGAAAGCGTTTGTTGTTCTGACGGTTTGGTTGTCTGGTCAGGTTTGTTTGACGTCTGCATAGTCGATTGCCCACCATCGGCGGCACGGTCAGCGCCATACGCCGTCAGAGACGCGAACATCAGAGCGGCGGCAATCAGGTTCTGCTTCATGCCAACTCCTTACGTGACAACGATGCGGAAAAGAGACCAGCGTCGCTGGGAAACTGGAAACTGGTCCCCCCACACCTGACTAATGACTGCTCCCGGTCGCGCTCGAGTCGCCCTGGCTTCCGCCCGATGCGGACGGCGAACCGGCCGGACCGGTACTCCAGACGGTCGACGAGTTGTAGTGATTCGAGCCCGTGATCGCGCCCGACCCGCCACTGCCCGTCCATCCCACGGCACCCGCGTTGGCATTGCCGTGGTCGTTCGCGCCCGTGGCCGTGTAGTGGTTCGCGCCGAGTACGATCGTGGCGGTCACCCCTCCCGAAAGCGCATTCGCGTTTTCGTTCGTGCTGCCGTTTCCAGCAAACGAGCCCGCGGCACCGATACCGCCGCCCGCCGCGAACGCGCCCCCGTTCGTGCCCGAACCGCTGGCCGTCGAAGTCGAGTTGTGATACGCGGATGCCGTGCCGGCGGAGCCGGCGGGTGTCACGGCACTGCCTGCATTCGCGCCGGCCGTCGAAGTCGAATTGCTGGTATAGCTGCCGGAGCCGACCAGCACCGAACCGGAAACACCCGCCGCGACGGATTGCGTCTGGTTGGTCGTGGACGATCCGGCCGCCAACGCAGCGGACGAAATGACGGTGAGCGCTGTCGCTAAAATGACTTTGGCTTTCATAGCAATTCCTTGCTGTGAGGAAGTTCGACGGTGGCGGAGCCGGGCCTGCCCTTGCGGGACAAGACCCGGCATCCGTGCCGCCAGCCAATGACGAACGCTACGCGTCGCGGCTTAGTGGTGATACGTCCAGCCGGTCGAGCCCGCGTTCGCGCCGCTGCTGCCGCCCGCCTGTGCGCCGCCGAAGCCGAAGCCGCCGACCGTCGACGTTTGCGTGTGGTTCGTGTACGAGATCGAACCGCTGCTGCCGCCACCGGCCGTTGCGCCGGCTGCGCCGAGTGCCGAGCCGGAATCGGTCGCGGTGAAGTGGCCGAACCCGGCGACCCCGGCCATCGTCTGGCCACCGCTCGACGAATTGCTGCTCGACACCGTGCCGCTGCCGGCAAACGCTGCACCCGAAACCGCCAGAACTGCTGCTGCAATCAGAAGCTTCTTCATGGTCGACTCCAAAACGGCGTGGAGAGAATGAGCATGGAAGGTCGCACGCCATCAACCTTCTTGCCTCGAGCAATCCTTAAAAATAAGGATCACTATCAAATCAATAAATCATTGTTTAATCGCAAATCGGTTCTTTTATTTTTTGTCCAGCCGAAGTCTAGTTTTATGTTTTTAAGTTGTCCAAAATTTCAGAGTAGGTGTTTTCTATTATTTTTATGAACATTGAATTCCAATCAAAAACACCTCGATTAGATTCACCGGAATGACGCGCACATCTTTCCGGCTCGCGATTTCAATACCCCGTCGAAAACCGATGCCGGCACTGGCACCCGATTTCGGAATTGAAAATTCGCGAATGCATCGACTACCGCTAAATGCAGCGACCGCTCGATACGCGCCCTTTAGCCGGGCGACGACGGGCCTGCATTGCAGCCAGACGACATGTCTGCTCCCTGAGCTATCGAAGAAAGGCCTTCCGGATAATCCGGCCGACGCGCGTTCGATCTAATCCGGCCGGCGCCGGCACTGGCCCGGCGCGATCGAAACGGCTCTGCACGGTTGAAGAGGAATCGGCGTCATGCTGTCCGGCACGAACAGCCTGCCCCATCCGGGAATGCTGAATGAGGTCGAGCACCGCTGTCGCCCGGTTGCCGCACGGAACGGCAACCGCTCCAGCACGCGGCGCGCGCGGAGGGCGGGAAATCGGCAAGGCGCGACCCTCGACGCTGGCACTGCGTCGCGAGCACGACCCCGATCATTCCGACTACCCCTGTGATGCGCAAGAAACGCGCGGATCAAGCCACTGCTTATAGTGTTCATCGCCGCTTCCCCGACTGGCTCGTGACGAACTGGTCGCCCCCACATCGTTGTTGCATCGTGTCGACCGCTCGCCGGTGCGTTCAATCTCGCAAACCGCATGCCATGCGATATGCCACCGGGCGTTGCGCGCGGCATGCGGCCGCCAGGCCTGACCATTACGCCCGGAACGGCATTTTTTGTTTCAGGAATGTATCGCGACAACGATGGGCACACGGCGGTTATCATTGAACAATGCGACGCAATCCCGTGAGTTGACGGACGAATCCGGCGCGCCGAAGCGCGCCGGACGCCCCAGCGAACGGGTGTTTCAAACTTGAGAAGCGCGCCTCGGCGCATGGCCGGTGGCTCGTACGTTTCCGCTGACAAACCGCAGGTTGCGGCTTGCCGACAACCGTCCGTTACCCCTGGCGAACGGAGCTCCCGGCGCACGACGCTCCGTGCGGCACGGCCACCGATAAGGCTGTAACCCGGGTTCACTCCGAAATACGAGACGAATTTGATTCATTCGTGAAAATACCGACACGATCATGCGGTGAAAAATCTTGCCGTCCGGCACATTTCGGGCGTAACAATTAAAACAAATGTAAACGCATGACCCGACAGAAACACGAGCATCATTTTTTCATTTCCATTCGTTTCGCCTTTCACCCCAGGGTCCATAAGATCCACTCATTGAAGAGACGCTTTCGATCACTTATCCGCTTGATTCTCATCGCTGAAACATGCCGATTGAAAACGGCTTTTAAGCCTCCAATCCCGTAAAAGCCTGATTTATCGCTCGTTTCGTCGTATCGAACCGTATCGATCCCGCGATCGCCACGGGCGCGTCCCTGGCCCCACGATTCACGCCTGAAACACAAACATGCGTGCCGAACGGTCATTGCGTGGCCACGCCCGCATGCAGCGGGACTTCGTCGTTCATGGCATGCCGATTGCCTGAGGTCCGGCTCTCACCGAGCGGCACGCCACGGCACACGCAATACAAGCGGTGGCCGCTCGTCAATCAGCGTATCGGGGAAAAGGCGATGAAGATCACCACCGATCGATCGACGCTTGCGTCGTTCAAGCATCAACGGGGTTGTCAGCGAAACCGGAGCGCCTGTCGCGGCGCTTCGTCGACATCGGCAGAGGCGGACCGGCGCCTGCCGAAGCGATACCCGTGCGGCGGGATGGAGCGCGTGCGCGACGCCGTCGAGCAAATCGACGTGTGGTTCCTGGAGATGCTCGACGAAGAGGAAAGCCATGAATGACAGGGGCGCGATCGACACGCGTGCCGGTCTGCGCGCACCGGTCACGGATGGAGCAGGCTTTCTCGGCAGCTACGTGTGCGTACGCGTCGTCATGAAAGGCTCATTCGTTAGGAATGCAGATTTCCACGAGCGCGGTCACTTCGACGAACCGCGCCTGTCGATGTTCGACTGCCTGCGCCACGCGATCGGTCGTCGCGCAATGACGATCGGCGAGCGACCGGCCGTCAGCCGAGCAGTTCCTTCTTGCGCAGATGCACGACGTCGCGCATCGGCGGCGCGCCGAACAGCCGGCTGTATTCGCGGCTGAACTGCGACGCGCTTTCGTAGCCGACGACGGCCGCCACCGATCCGACGTCGCCGCCCTGCCGCAGCAACAGCCGACGCGCCTCGTGCAGCCGCAATTGCTTCTGGTACTGCAGCGGGCTCAGCGTCGTCACGTGCTTGAAATGATGGTGCAGCGACGACACGCTCATGTTGACCGCCTGCGCGAGCGACTCGACGCGCATCGGCTCCGCGAAGTGATCGCGGATCCATTCGATCGCACGCGCGATCCGGTGCGTCTGGCTGCCGGCGATCGCCATGTGGCGCAGCCGCGTGCCCTGGCCGCTCGTCATCAGCCGGTACAGCACTTCCTTCTCGATCAGCGGCGCGACGACCGCGATGTCGGCCGGCGTATCGAGCAGCCGCAGCAGCCGCAGCGCCGCATCGAGCAGCGGCGGCGTCAGCTCCGCGAGCGCGATCCCCTCGCCTTCCGGGCCCGCATCGGGCTCGGGCAGCCGCATCTCGGCCGCCAGCTCGACGATGCGCTGCGGATCGAGCGTCAGCGACAGGCACAGGTACGGTTCATCCGCCGACGCACGCGTCACGCGTGAGAGGATCGGCAAGTCGATCGACGTAATCAGGCAATTGTGGGTGTCGTATTCATAAGCCTGGCCGGCCACGATCACGCGCTTCGCGCCCTGCGCGGCGATCACCAGCGCGGCGCGCGACACGGCGCAGCCGAGATCGACCGGCCGCGTGTGCCGATGCAGCATCAGGCCCGGCACGGCCGTCGAATGCGAGCCGTCCGCGGGCGCGAAACGGCCGATCAGCGACGCCAGTTCGCGCCGCCCGGCTTCGCGCGACGCGACGATATCGGTCATGTCCATGACGCATCCTCGAATGATTTCCCGTGTCGCGCGAGCATAGCGAAACGGCTCGCGGCGTGCAGGGAATTTGCAGGATTGTTCAATAAATTTGCAGGATTGGGTAGACGCAAAAACCGATGCCTCGCGCACACTCCCGGCTAACCTGCCCGTATGGCGGGTTTTCCCCACGGAGACACACAACATGCCTACCTCGTTTGTCCTGAACGGCAAGAACGTCACGCTCGACGCCGATCCGTCGATGCCCGTCCTCTGGGCGATTCGCGAACACGCGGGACTGACCGGCACGAAATTCGGCTGCGGCATGGCGCAGTGCGGCGCGTGCACGGTGCATCTCGAAGGCCAGGCCGTCCGCTCGTGCGTGCTGCCGCTCGCCGGCATCGCGGGCAAGCACGTCACGACGATCGAAGGCCTGCAGAGCAAGCCCGCCCAGGCCGTGCAGGCCGCGTGGGTCAAGCTGCAGGTGCCGCAATGCGGCTATTGCCAGTCCGGCCAGATCATGTCGGCCACCGCGTTGCTCGAACAGAACCCGAAGCCGACCGACGCGGACATCGACGCCGCGATGAACGGCAACCTCTGCCGCTGTGCGACCTACGCCCGCATCCGGGCCGCGATCCACGACGCGGCCGCGACGCTGGGAGCCTGACCATGACGATCGAACTCGACCACACCGATGCGGTGCGCCCGTCGCGCCGCACCTTCCTGAAAACCGCGGGAGCCGCGGCCGCCGTCAGCCTGACCATCGGCTTCGACTGGGCCGGCCTCGGCCGCCGCGCGCTCGCCGCGACCGCCCCGGCCGGCGATTTCGCGCCGAACGCATTCCTGCGCATCACGCCCGACGGCGCCGTCACGGTGATCGCGAAGCACGTCGAAATGGGCCAGGGCGCGTATACGGGCATCGCGACGATCGTCGCCGAGGAGCTCGACGCCGACTGGTCGAGCGTGCGCGTCGAAAGTGCGCCGGCCGATGCGAAGCGCTATGCGAACCTCGCGTTCGGCACGATGCAGGGCACGGGCGGCAGCTCGGCCATGTCGAACTCGTGGCAGCAACTGCGCGAAGCGGGCGGCAAGGCGCGCGCGATGCTCGTGTCGGCCGCGGCGGCCCGCTGGAAGGTGCCGGCCGGCGAGCTGACCACCGCCAACGGCGTCGTCTCGCACGCGAAGAGCGGCAAGACGGCCGCGTACGGCACGCTCGTCGCCGATGCGTCGAAGCTGCCCGTACCCGACAAGGTCACGCTGAAGCAGCCGGCCGATTTCAAGCTGATCGGGCACCGGATTCCGCGCGTCGACGGGTCGTCGAAATCGAACGGCACCGCGCATTTCACGCTCGACACCACCTTCCCCGGCATGCGTGTCGCACTGCTGCAACGGCCGCCGCGCTTCGGCGCGACGGTGAAATCGTTCGACGCGACGGCCGCTAAGGCCGTGCCGGGCGTCGTCTCGGTCGTGCAGGTGCCGGGTGGCGTCGCGGTCGTCGCGACGGGCTTCTGGGCCGCGAAACAGGGCCGCGACGCGCTGAAGATCGACTGGGACGAAACGAAGGCGGAAAAGCGCGGCTCGGACGAACTGATGCGCGAATACCGGCAACTCGCCGAGAAACCGGGTACGTCCGCGCGCAAGGACGGCGATGCCGATGCGGCGATCGCCGGCGCGGCGCGCAAGGTCAGCGCGACGTACGAATTCCCGTATCTCGCGCATGCGCCGATGGAGCCGCTCGACGCGGTCGTCAAGCTGACGGCGAACAGCTGCGAGATCTGGGCCGGCGACCAGTTCCAGACGGTCGACCAGGGCAACGCGGCCAAAACGGCCGGGCTGAAGCCGGAACAGGTGAAGATCCATACGCTGTATGCGGGCGGCAGCTTCGGCCGCCGCGCGAATGCGTGGTCGGATTACGTGGTCGAGGCCGTGTCGATCGCGAAGGCGCTCGGCGCGGACGGCAAGCCCGTCAAGCTGCAATGGACCCGCGAGGACGACATCCAGGGCGGCTTCTACCGGCCGATGTACTTCCACAAGCTCGACGCGGGCCTGACCGCGGACGGCAAACTGGTGGGCTGGCGCCACCGGATCGTCGGCCAGTCGATCCTCGCCGGCACGCCGTTCGAGGCGTTCATGGTCAAGAACGGCGTCGACGCGACGTCGGTCGAGGGCGCGGCGAACCTGCCGTACGCGGTGCCGAACGTGTCGGTCGAGCTCACCACCACCCAGGTCGGCCTGCCGGTGCTGTGGTGGCGCGTGGTCGGCAGCTCGCACACGGCCTACGCGGTCGAGGCGTTCATCGACGAAGCCGCGCACGCGGCCGGCAAGGACCCGTATGCGTTCCGCCGCGACCTGCTCGCGAAGGAGCCGCGCATGCGCGCGGTGCTGGAGCTGGCCGCGCAGAAGGCCGGCTGGGACCCGGCCAAGCCGCTGCCGAAGGGCCGCGGGCGCGGGATCGCGGTGGCCGAGGCGTTCAAGAGCTACGTCGCGCAGGTGGCCGAGGTCTCGGTCGACGCGGACGGCAAGGTGAAGGTCGAGCGCGTGGTGTGCGCGGTCGACTGCGGGATCGCGATCAATCCCGACATCGTCGCCGCGCAGATGGAAGGCGGCATCGGCTTCGGGCTCGGCGCGGCGATGCACAGCGCGATCACGCTGAAGGACGGCCAGGTAGAGCAGCGCAACTTCGACGGCTACCACGTGCTGCGGATGGCCGAGATGCCGAAGGTCGAGGTGCATATCGTGCCGTCGGCCGAGGCGCCGACCGGGGTCGGCGAGCCGGGCGTCGCGCCGGTCGGGCCGGCCGTGGCGAACGCGATCTTCGCGGCGACGGGCAAGCGGCATTACGTGCTGCCGTTCGATTCGGCGGATAGCGCGAAGGCTTGATGTGATGGGACGCCGGCTGCGGGGCGAGGGGTGCCCTGTGGCCGGCGTTTTTTTCGGCTGCCCATGTAGGGTTCGATGTCGGCAAAAATCTTCGCCAACCATTTGATTCAAAAAGAAAACCCGGCAAGCCCGGTAGGGTTCGATGTAGGGTTCGTTATCCCAGCCGAAGCCTCATCCGGCCCGCCCCCGAAATCCGTACCTCCCCCACGTTACGTCAGACGTAACGCCCGTAACGTCCCCGCCCGATGCTACGTAACAATCCTTCACCATTGGTATGGCCCTTTCATCACGCCCCCGGCGTTGCGCGTTAAAAATTCTTTTTAAATTCAAGGCTGCTCCGCCGTTCGCGGCCTTCCCGCACGCTATTACCCCCTGACAACCGTCCCCTGGCCCGGAAGTTGCAGCACAGGACCCCGCAAACACTCCTTTATGGACATGCGAGGGCCACCATGGATTGCAAATACCTGTACATCGACAACATAAAAATCAACTTCGTGCGCCGCACGATCGAAATCGACAACAAGGTCGTTGACGTTACGCCGCGCGAATTCGACGTCGTCGAATTCCTGCTCGACAACATGAACAAGATCGTGCCGCGGCAGGCAATCCAGGAAGCCGTGTGGGGCCGTGAGCTCGGCGTGTCGTCACGCACGCTCGACACCCATATCTCGCGAATCCGTTCGAAGCTGCAACTCGAACACGACAAGAACCTGCGGATCATCCCGATCTACGCGGTCGGCTATCGGCTGGTGCTGTTCGGTGCGGCGATGACGCACGTCGAGCGCCACGACGCGGCGCCGGTGCTGCGCGCGGCGCCCCAAGCCGCGATGGCCGCCGACTACGCGTAACGCTTCGCCCGCGCGCCGCCCGTTCGCGGCGCGCGGGCCACGCTTGTCCCACCGTGCTGCGCGGATTCGCAGCCCCTCGCGGCCTGCCAGCCGGATGCGGCCTGCACGCCGCCCGGCCTGTTAGCCAGTCACGCCCCAACCGCCGCCTCCGGGCGGCGGTTGCTTTTGACCGCCGGCCGTCGCACCGCCCGCTCCGCCGCACTTCGTCACGCTTCGTAGCACCCCGCTCCCGCCGCCTCCGCGCGATGGCCGCGACTACGGATTCCGGCGCGGCACGCGGCCAGCGCCGTCCCTACAATCGACGCAGCAGCCGCGCGCCTCTCGGCGCCGCCGGCCCCAGAACAACCCGTCGAACCAACGCCGAATCCGCCCCGATCCCGCCGTGCCTGCGCTGTTCCTGACGAATGCCGACGCCGGCGACGCCGCGAACCGGGCCCTGCCCGCTGCTTCCCCGCCGCCCGCCGCCGCGCCGGCCGCGGTCGCGCTCGACGCGTCGCCCTACCTGCCGCGCCTGTCCGCCGCCGCCGCGCGCGGGCTGTCGCATGCGTACGGCGCAACCGGCGCCGTCCCGGTCACGCTCGGCGAGCATGCGTACGAGGTGCGCTGGCGCGTCGACGCCGAGCCGGCCACCGATGCGCACGCATACCGCTTCGTCGTCGGCCCGGCCGCCGGCACGCTGTGGATCGACCCGCTCGCGGAAGCCGAATGGCTGGCCGATGCGGCCGACCCGGCGGTGCCCGCCGTGATCCGCGCGGCGCTGCTCGCCGATCTGTGCGCGCCGCTCACGGCCGTGCTGCAGGCCGCGACGCGGCAGCGCGTCGAACTGCTGCCGCCGCCCGACGGCGTGCCGGCCTGGCATGCGTCGCCTGCCGCGCTGCGGTTCGAGTTGCGGCGCGCCGACGCCACGTGGCGCTGCCACGGCGCACTGCTGTTCGACGCGCCGGATGCGCTGGCCGTGTTCTTCGCGGCCGCGCCGGCCGCGCTCGCCGACGCGCGCGCGGCCTATGCGAACCTGCCGGTGCCGCTCGTGTTCGAGATCGGCCGCACCGAGCTGACGACGGCCGAGCTGGCCGACGTGGTCGGCGGCGACATCATCGCGATCGAGCGCTGGCAGGCGCACGAGCAGAACCTGCTGTGCGTCGCGCGGCTGCCGGCCGCGCCGGCATGGGAGATCACCGGGCGGCCGTCGGGCAACCGGCTGACCGTCGAACGAATCAGGGAGATGCCATTGGAACCGACCCGCACCGACTCCGCGCCGCCGACGACGCACGACGCGCCGCCCGCCGACGTACCGCGCTCGCTCGACGGCCTCGCGGTCGACCTGCGCTTCGAGCTGCCGCCCACGTCGATGCCGTTGGGCGAGCTGAGCGCGCTGCAGCCGGGCGCCGTGATCGAGCTGCAACAGGGAATCAACCAGAGCGTGATCCATCTCGTCGCGAACGGGATGCTGATCGGCACCGGCCACCTGATCGCGGTCGGCCAGAAACTCGGCGTGCGCGTCGTCACGCTGACGCAACCCGCGCCGCGCGAGCGCTGAACGATGGGCAACCTGCCGAATCCGGTCGCGCTGATCGCGGTGATCGCCGCGCTCGGCATCGCGCCGTTCGCGGCGCTGATGGTGACGAGCTACACGAAACTCGTGGTCGTGCTCGGCCTGCTGCGCTCCGCGCTCGGCATCCAGCAGGTACCGCCGAACCTCGTGCTGAACGGCATCGCGCTGATCCTGTCGCTGTTCATCATGGCGCCTGTCGGGATGTCGATCCGCGACGCGCTGCAGGCGCGCCACTTCGATGCGTCGGGGCAGTTGTCGACCTCGGACATCGGCGCGCTCGCCGACGCGGCGCTGCCGCCGATCAAGGATTTCCTCGTGTCGCATACGCGCCAGCGCGACCGCGAATTCTTCGTGCGCACCGCGACGTCGGTCTGGCCGAAGAACCGCGCGGACGGCATCAAGGACGACGACCTGCTCGTGCTGGTGCCGAGCTTCACGCTCGCCGAGCTGACGAAGGCGTTCCAGATCGGCTTCGTGATCTACATCGTGTTCATCGTCGTCGACCTGCTGGTCGCGAACATCCTGCTGGCGCTCGGGATGCAGATGATCTCGCCGACGACGATCTCGGTGCCGTTCAAGCTGCTGCTGTTCGTCGCGCTCGACGGCTGGTCGCTGCTCGTGCACGGGCTCGTGCTGTCGTATCGGGTCGCCGGAGCCGGATGATGCGCGCACGCGCCCTGCGAACCGCCGCCGCGTGCGTTGCCGCGCTCGTCGCGCTCGTGCTCGCGTGCGGCCAGCACGGCGTCGCGCATGCGGCCGGCAGCGCCGCCGGTTTCGCGCAACTCGCTCGCGCGTGCGCGCCGAACGTCGACCCCGATACGCTTGCCGCGCTCGTGCGCACCGAGTCGGGCTTCAATCCGTATGCGATCGGCGTAGTCGGCGGACACCTGACTCGCCAGCCAGCCTCGCTCGACGAGGCGCGCGCGACCGCGCGCGAACTGTCGTCGCGCGGCTTCAGCTACAGCGTCGGCCTCGCGCAGGTCAACGAACGCAATTTCGCGAAATACGGGCTCGACGAAGCGACGATGTTCGAGCCGTGCCGCAACCTGCAGGCCGGCGGCGCGATCCTGACCGAATGCTTCGCGCGCTCGTCGGGCACCGGCCGCGCCACGCAGGCCGCGTTGCGCGCGGCGCTGTCGTGCTACTACAGCGGCAATTTCACGACCGGTTTTTCGAGCGGCTACGTGAGCCGCGTCGTCGCGAGCGCGCAGCGCAATGCGCGCGAAGGCGGCGTCGAACCGATTCCCGTCGTGAGCGACACGACGCCGGCGCGGCAGCGACGCATGGACGCGGTCGCAACCACGCCGCCCGATCGCGCGCGCAGGCTGCCGTTGCCGGCCGCTTCCGCCGACGCACCGTCGTGCCATGCGCGCCCGGTCGTGATGATGTGCCGCGGGCTGCCGGCGAACCAGGCGAAGCGGCTCTGCGTGCGGTGTCTCGATCAGTGACCGCATGATCGCGCGCGGCGCCGTGCGTACGCGCCCGCGCCGCTTTCAGGGGTCCGAACGACGACGCGCGGCGTGGCTGCCGCTCGCCGCGCGCATCTCGTAGCCCGCGCGACGCCTGGCCGCCGACCGCTTCCTGCCGCTACGAAACAGCGGCGTTCCCGCTGCCGGGTGCGTCCGTACACTCGAACGATCACGTCGCGGCGTGCAGGACGCCGCACGTGCCGCGCATCGCGCGGCTCAACGGAGACGAGCATGCTGTTGATCGACGGACTGGGACTGGGTGTCAACTGGCAGCGCTTCCTGTCGGAAACGCTGAATCTGGTCGTTGCACCGCCGCCCCCGCCTCCCCCGCCGCCGAAGAAGGACGACCCGGCCGCCGGGCCGGCGAACCCGACCGCCGCCCCGCCGATTCCCGTCACCGCCTCGCTGGCCACCGATCCGTCGAAGCCGACCAACGCCGAGATCCAGTCCGCGACGTCGCTGATCCAGAGCATGGCCGCGCAATATACGGCGCCGCCGCCCGACATCACCGTCGAGAACGACAAGACGCGCGCGGTACAGAAAGCGATCCAGGACGCGCAGACGAAGTACGACAACGCGTCGCAGACGCTGCAAGGCGCGCAGAACGTGCTGCATCTGGTCAACCGCGATCCCGAGTCGACGGCCGACGACCGCAAGACCGCGCAGGCCGACTACGCGAAGGCGCGCACGACGGCCGACACCGCGCAACGCGAGCTGAACGTGACGACCGACGCCGGCTACATGATCCTGTACGGCGAACAGGCGAATGCCGACATGCCGGCCGGAATGAAGATCGACGATTCCGGCAAGGTGACCGACCCCGGTGACGCGCAGCACGCGGCCGACCAGCAGTTCAAGACGCTGCTGGACGCCTTCCCCGATCATGCGAACGATCCGAACTGGGTGCCGCAGCCGGGCGACTGCAAGAACCCGCTGCAGATCCGGCTCTACGACGACTGGCAGACCGCGAGCGCGAAGGCGGCCGTGGGTGCGTCCAAATACTTCGCGGACGTCGCGAATTCCAACCTCGCGTATACGCAGTTCCAGTCGTACCTCGCCGATCCGGACTACAAGGCCGCGCTCGATGCAGGCGTCGGGCGGCTGAACGACGCGCTGCAGCCGCTGGAGCTGCAGGTCACGATGCCCGATGCGCCCGCTTCGCAGGATGCCGCACAGCAGGCCGTCACGTCCGCCGCGAAGGATGCGAACTATGCGAACGCCGCGTACGGCGCGGCCAACGACAGCCTGTCGCTCACGAACGCACAGCAGCGCTACGATTCGGCCAGCGGCAAGGAAGGACCGACGGTGATCGTCCCGAACGCCGTGTCGGACGCGAAGACCGCGCTCGCCCGCGCGCAGACGGCCGCGAACACGAGCGGCGGCTATCTGCAGATGCTGTCCGCGCAGCGGCAGGTCGACACGCTGCAGGCCGACTATACGAAGAAGCTGGACGCATCCAGCGCGTGGCACAAGGCCAATCCGCACGCGATGATCAAGGACCCGCAGGTCGATCTGGACCTCGGCGATGCGTATGCGAAGCTCGATCAGGCGAAGCAGCAGGCGAGCATCGCGCACGACGGCTTCGTCGTCGCGTATGGTGCGACGCTCGCGCAGCAGTACGACGATCAGGCGTCGCAGATCAAGGCGCGGGTGAACGCACAATCAGTATTCACGAAGCCCACGCTTCAACCGCCGCTGCTGACGCCGTCGCTGTCGACCGCGAACGGCCTGCCGGGCCTGCCCGCATCGTCGTTGTCGACCGCGACGTCGGCCGCCCCCACCGGCACGCCGACGCTGCCGAGCGCGTCGCCGCAGGCCTCGCCGACGTTGCCCGGGTCCAATGGCGCATCGTCACTGCCCGCGTCGCCGCTGCTCGACAGCCCGTTCCTGCTGCCGCAGTCGTCGGGTCCGTCCGCCGCGCAGGCCGGCCCGACGATGCTCGACGTGAAGCGCATGCAGACCGTTGCGGGCGCGATCCGCGCGGCCGACAGCCGGATGTCCGATTCGGTGAACGAGCGCGCGACCCAGCTCGCGCTGTCGCAGGCGCACATCAAGCAGACGCAGGCGAAGAGCACGCTCGAGTCGGTGCAGAAAAAATACGACGACTGGGCAGCCGCGAATCCGCCGCCCATGCGCTTTCGCACCGTCGCGGGCGACGACATGATCCCGGCGCCGTCGGCGCCGCGTCCGAACCTGTATCAGGTCGAGCTCGACAAGGCGAAGGCGGCCGTCACGCAGGCCGACAACGCGGTGCAGCGCCTGCAGCTGCTGAGCGAGACGTCGCACCAGCAGGTGCTGATGGACCGGTTCGACGCCGGCCTCGACGAACGGCTGCGCTATGCGGCGCCCGGTTCGGACGCCGAGAACGACTACAAGAAGGCGCTGCACGATTTCTACGAAGCGCATCGCGGCGAGTTGTCGAACTCGCTGCTCGACGCGGCCAGCGCGAGCACGAACAACGGCGGCACGATCGCGTTCGGCAAGCTGACCGACAACGAGCAGCGCAACCTGATCGGCGTCGCGCTCGGCATGCAACCCGACGTCCAGAACGACGCGGCGTCGGGCGACGATTCGGACCCCGTATCGCCGACGAAGGACGACGTCGCGCGCTACACCGACAAGGACAAGCTGAAGACGATCAACAGCGTGCGCGACAAGCTGCTGTCGATTGGCGGCGGCGCGACGACGCAGGTCAGCGTGTTGCCGATGGTCTACGCCGCCAAGGATGCCGGCATGACCACCAGCGCGCTGTTCAAGGTCAGCGGCAAGGACGGCACGCAGTACGTCGACGAGACGGCAAGCAACTACGACGACATCAACGATTACATCGACAACAACGAGCTGTCGACGGACGGCACGGTCGACATCGCGACCGGCCACAACGCGGACGGCACGCTGCAACTCGTGTCGAAGGCCGCGCATCACGAAAGCGGCTTCGACAGTTTTCTGAACACGCTGACAAGCACGGGCCTGAACATCGGCATGATGGTCGGCGGAATGGCGCTCGAAGGCCTCGGCACGCTGCTCGACGGCACCGGCATCGGCGCGATCGTCGGCGTCCCGCTGAACATCCTCGGCGCGGGGATGATGTACACGGCGATCGGCGCGACGATGACGAGCGCCGGCCTCGATCTGGCCAACCGCGCCGACCACGGGCGCAGTCTCAATCCGTTTACCGACGCGGGTGCGCGGGCCGACTTCATCAACCTCGTGCCGATGGGCGCGGCGGGCGCCGCGAAGCTGGCCGGCAGCAAGCTGTTCACGCGCGCGGTCACGGCGCTCACGCGCACGCCGAAAGTCGCGTCGGTGCTCGCCACCGGCGCGCGGACCACCGCGGTCGTGACGGGCGTGGGCGGCGCGGTCGAGGCGTTCGGCGAAGCGGGCTACGAGTATTTCGTTACCGGCGACAAGAAGGCGGCCGGCGAGCAGCTCAAGTCCGGGATCACCAACGTCGCGTTGATGGCCGCCGGCGGCCTCAAGGAGCGCGCGGTGACGTCGGTGCGCACGCGCATCGGCCAGCCGGTGCCGATCCGCGGGGCCGACGGCAAGACCGTCAGCGTCGACAGCCAGACGATCGGCCGGATCCTCAACAGCGGCGACGCGTCGTCGCTCGCGGCCGGTCGCACACGCGTGACGCTCGACGGCGAAGCCGTCAAGGTATCGCCGGACGGCACGCTGCGGGTGGGCGACAAGGTGCTGACCTACGACAACACGCCGATTCGCGTGCTCGACCGCGCGTCCGCGAAGCGCCTGCCGCCGGGCAAATCGGTGGTGCTCGGCGAGGACGGCACGCTGTCCGTCGTATCGGTGTCGCCGAAGGCCTGGACCAATGGCACGCGTGTGGACGACGTGACCGGCACCGGCGAGCGCATGTCGTTCGGCCCCGACGGCGAGATGAGCGTGACGCCGAAGATCGTCGCGAAGACGCCGCTCGACGTGCTGCAACACGTGCTCGACCAGGCCAGCGACGCCTACCGGCAGACGGTCGCCGGCGCGCAGGCGCCGCGCCGCCTCGCGCAGACGGCGGCCGAAGGCGAAGCCGCGAGCGTGTCCGCCGACGCGCGCAGCACGCGCCGCAACAGCGAGGAACACGCCCGCGTGCAGCAGCAGCGCGACGAAACCGATGCCGAACGCAGCACGACCGCGAGCGCCAACCGGCGCAGCGCCGACACGCAATCGATGCGCTGGCGGCCCGTCGCGGCCGACGAGCCGGCCGGCCCGGGCACGCGGGCGAAGCCGGACGGCGCGCCGCCGCGCGTCAACGCGAAGGTCGTCGATCTGACGGACGACGCGCCCGTCGCGCGCGCGGCGACGTCCGATCCGGCCGGCATCGCCGTGCCGCGCGGGCCGAGCGCCGAGCCGATGGACGTCGGCGATCGCACGGTCTACGTGGTGCGCAGCGGCGCGACACCCGACGCGCCGGGTGCGCGGCCGCCGTCGCCGCGCCCGCAGGATTTCGAGGAACCGGTGATCGTCGTCGCCGGCGAACACGACGCCGCGCTCGCACCCGAGCTCGCGAACCGCTGGCAGAAGCCCGTCTACGCGGCCGCGCCCGACGCATTCGGTGCGGACGGCCAGCTGCGCGCGGGCGCGCGCGTGCTGCGCTTCGATCC